>JAZNIA010000042.1:0-3994 GCA_045577195.1 Congzhengia sp. | reverse complement strand
TTCAAAGGTATCATCGCCCACAACGAAACGTTACCGAAAAACGTTTGTTTAATCGGACGGCATATCATGACCTGCTGTGAGGACGATATTTCCTATGGCGGCATGCTCTGTAAGGTACCAAAAGGTACGATGTTTCAAAACCGTGACTGGATGCTTTGTACTGCGAAACTAAAATTTGAGCACCACGCACTCTACGAGGGAAAAGGGCCTGTGTTGTATGCCGAATCCATGGTACACGCACCGCAGCCGACAAATCCCGTTGCAACTTTTTATTAAATACAGAAGAGGATATGACACCTCCGTCATATCCTCTTTTTTTATACAAATTGTTTAATTACAGCTTCAATATCTCCATAATTGTCTGCCACGCAAACAACTACGATTTTTCCGTTCCGATAGATAAAGGGACGCTCTAACTTCGGCATTTCCTCGGGGATATAGCTTTTAAAGCTGTTTTTGCGGTTTTCGATATATTCTTCCGCTTTCTTCTCTACTTTGTCGGCATCGCGTGCATTTTTCAGCTCAAACACTGCAATTTCCTCCGCCGTAGCACCGCCGCCGGCGTATCCCGTTGCATTGGCTAATATGGATTCGTCAAGCCCGTAGGAATTATAAAGCACACGGCGGTTAATTTCGCCCAATGTATCTTTAAAGGCTACCTCAGCTAAAATCGCCTCCGCAATCGCTTTCACATCGTAATCACTCATGATTGTTTCCTCCTGCTGCATAACAGAGCCTGCAGCATAATCGGCATTTACGGTGTGAGATTTTAAGTAGTCCAGCCATTTTAAGTAATATTCCTTATTTAGGTGCGTTCCGTCGGTGTTACTACCGGAAACCAAATTCCCGTGCTCATCGGTTACAATGCTTGCAACATCCAAATAATAAACTTCCTTTTCCTCTGAAAGCGCAAGCAAAGCTTTGTTGTACATCCGGGTTACATCATTATCCAAGGGACTTTCCTCTTCCTCTTCTGCGGAAACAGGCAAAATCGACTGAATATAAATGATCGCATCCGGGTTATGGGCTTTTACGGTATCAACAAGGTTTGCATATTTTTTGATAAACCGTTCCATGTTAGATTCAACCAAATACTCATTCGTGCCCAACATAATATATACTTTCCGGAATCCGCCTTGCTCAATGCGTTTCATCATTGTGCCGTCAATTCCCGGTGCTGAGCGGCTCTTTAGTCCGTCAATGGTCATAGATGTGCCGCAAAGGAAGGTTGCGTCAGGCAGGTTTGCATAAACGCGGAATCCGTCGGTCAAGGAATCACCAATGAACGCAGTTTCCGTAAAATAGCCGCTGTCTACCGGTTTTGTTCCCGCAACTTTTCCATAGTACTGCATCAAGTAAGGTGAGTTTTGCGCAAAGCTTGTCACCTTTTGAATGCTCTCATCCGACATAAAAGAGGAGGCACTATATAAAAACAACACGTCACCAATATCGTTTTCCGCCATGTATTTGATGATGTCATCATTATAATATCTTAAGTCAATCATATGAATGGATTCATAGTGGTTTGCCACAAAGGGCACAATAGAGTGCGCATAAGAATCTTTAAACACAGCCAGATTCTTTCCGTTTTTGTTCGGACTTTCAACAATGGTTAAAGCATGGTTTCCGTCTAAGAAATAAGAATACTTGTCCTTCATTTTCAAATGAACGGGGAAATACATAGAATCTGCCTCTGTTCCGTCGTACGGAAAGCGCACCTTAAAGCGCGCCGTCTCCAAAGGCTTGTACTCCGTCACCACATCAGGCGTGGTATTGCGCAGGGCTTTTGAGTATGTTGTGCCTCTGAATTCTTTGGATACATTGGATATTTTAAAATCCTCGTCCCGCAGAGGTTCATAGCCTAAAAGCTTTGCCAAATCATGATACATCACATAAGAGCCATGAGCAGTTAAATGATGGTCTGTTCGGTAGTACAAATAATCATCCTTATGCTTTTTTAAAAGATCTGTTGGATCGGAATATCCGATTTGAGTGCCGGAAAATCCTTCGGAAAGGGCATGGTTCAGTTTTAAAATTGTGTCGCGGTACACATTGTCCGGCAAATCCTCCTGCATAACCTCGTAGGCAGGCGGAACCACGGACACGTCAATATTATACCGTCCCGTATCGTACAGCGCTTTGACCGCACCAATGTTTTCTGCAATAATCTGTTCGCTATAATTTTGCGGTTTTTCCATCAGGTAACCGTTTTTACAAACATAAACACCGTTGTTTTCCTTTTTACCCGTAATATATTCTATTTTGGATTTGAATGTAACAAAAAAATTACGGCTGAAAAAGTGGTCATTTACGTAGTTCTCTACGTCCTGCATATACTGACCGTTTAAAACGCTTTTGATAGAAAAGGACGGAAACTTCTGTAAATAGCGGTTTTCAAGCTCTGAGTATTCTTTCACCGGCTGAAATAGGTTTAAAGAAATCAGTATAATAAAAGCAAAAACAAAAATACTGTTAAACCGCCTGCAGCTATCGCGCTTTTCAAATTTATTCATACGCTTTTTCCTCCCTTTCCTCTAGAATCTGAAGTATAAGAACGGGTTATATACCGAGTCTACCAAATATGCCGTACACAAAAGTAGTAAGATCCCAACAGGTATAATCCCATAGGACGGACTCTTTGCCAAAACCTTTCTGCCGATTTTTGCAGGATACGGAAGCATCGCAACCACAGACGCAAGCAAAAGAACTTTGTTAGACATCAGGTCATACACAAAGGTGGTGCTGATAAAGCCCGCTTCCCCAAGTCCAAACATCGCTTTTAAGTATCCAAAGACACTTGCTAAATCTTCCGATGCAAAGAGTACCCAGCCAATCAGCACAATTACAAACGTATAGACAGACTGCAAAAAGCCGGGCAGTTTTTTAAGTCCTTTGAGCAAAAATTCTTTTTCAATGATTAAGAGGATCCCATAGTATAATCCCCAAGCGATAAAATTAAAGCTTGCACCGTGCCAAAAGCCCGTAAGCCCCCATACGATTAAGAGGTTTAAACGCATTCTGCCGGGAGAAACGCGGTTTCCGCCCAGCGGTATATACACATATTCCTTAAACCACGTACTAAGGCTGATGTGCCACCGACGCCAAAAATCCGTAATAGATTTTGAGGTATAAGGATAGTTGAAGTTTTCTTCGAATTCAAAACCAAACATTTTGCCCAGACCAATTGCCATATCGGAGTAACCGGAAAAATCAAAATAAATCTGGAACGCAAACGCAACAATGCCCAGCCACGCAGAAAGACACGAAAGCTCAGAAAATCCCAAAGCACTCGTAGAGTCCCAAAGCATACCGATGTTGTTTGCCAAAAGCACCTTTTTTGCCAGACCAACAGCAAAACGAGTGATACCCGCCGTGAACCCCTCGATGGTTTCTCTTCTGGATGCGAGCTGTTTTTCTATAGTGCTGTACCGAACAATCGGACCTGCAATCAGCTGCGGGAACAATGCAACATACGTTCCGAACCGGATATAGTTTTTTTGCGCCGCAACCTTTCCACGATATACGTCAATCACATAGGACATCGTCTGAAACGTATAAAAAGATATACCGATGGGTAGAGACAGTTTTAAATGCGGAATATCCCACGGTAAAAGGATGTTGATGGAATCTATAAAGAAATTGGTATATTTGAAGAATACCAAAACAGCCAGATTCACCACAACAGACACCATTAGAATCTTATTTTTCTGCGTCTGCTCCTGCGCACTGTCCACCTTACGCCCAAGAAAATAGTTAAAGGTGACAGAAAACAGCATAGCCAGCACATAAACCGGCTCTCCCCAAGCATAAAAGAAGAGACTGCCGACAAATAACACTGCATTTCTATGCCGTTTTGGCGCTAAAAAGTATACCGTTAAAATAACCGGTAAAAAATAGAATAAGAATAAAATACTGGAAAAAACCATGATATTTCTGCGCTCCTAATTCATAATCTTAATTATTTTATCATATTGTATGACAAAGTACAAGCTTT
>JAZNIA010000041.1:0-2402 GCA_045577195.1 Congzhengia sp. | reverse complement strand
GAATCATCATATCCAAAAGCTTCTTGGATTCTGATCGAAACGCATGTTTTTACATAAAAATAGGCTCCAAAAAAATAGAATTAGCACTCCCCTCTTCTGAGTGCTAATTCTATTTTATCATGATTCATTTTTTTGTCAATGATTTTTTATTGGTGTTAATAATCTGTTAAAATCTGATTTTTTCACACATCAAAGATAAAAATCATGGTTCCCTATGGTCTTATAAAAGCTTCGGTTGTTTACAATCCAAAAATTTGTGGCAATTTTGGGATTTAAAAAGTAAAGACTTTCACCAATATTATTTTCTCCTTTTAAGGCACGCTTTGCGGCAATGACACTGTCACCAAGTGGTGTGTTATAAATGGTACCGTTTATAATAGGAGAAAACTGAACGCCATGCTTTCGGTCAAACACCACATCGTAAATTGTGTTGTCAAACAGCGTACTCTTCACACGGTTTAACACCACGTTTGCCACACCGATTTTCCCGCTCATTGACTCCCCCTGACTTTCGGCGTGAATAATTCTGGAAAGCCAGTACAAATCCTCGTCGGAATAGCCGCGGCTTCCAATTAAAGAGGCAGGAACCTGAACGCCTTTTGCCGTAATATTTGCCGTATAGCTCTCAGCATTCCAGGCAACATCGGCAGAAAAGACTTCTGCTACAAAACGCAGCGGAACATAAAAGCGGTCATTGTGAATCACAGCGGGGCTGTCCAGCGTCGTCTTTTTCCCATTCACCAAAGCGGTTTTGCTGTTTTTTGTAATGGTTACGGAAACGGAATCTTTGATAATCACGGCTTTGCCGGACACTTCATCCCATTGGATGGAGTCTGCACAAAGCGCGTCGGATAAGGTTCTGAATGGAACCATTGTGTAACCCTTTTGCAGGTAAGCCGGATGCTCCGTCTTAATATAATGTCCGTTTACCGTCAGACAAACAGGTGCATAAGCGTTTTTTGTGTCGGCTGCTGCCTTTTCCGGAATCATTGCGGAAAAGACGCAACAGAACAGAAATAAAAGCGCAAGTAATCGCGTCTTCAAATTAAAAACCTCCCTTGCGCATCACTCAGTTTCCAGTATAACGGAATTTCTTTGCAAAATCAATGCAAAATACTTGGAAACAAAGGAAGAGCCAGGGAGGTTTGCTAATTTTTTATTGTGCCGCAAATACGGTGTTTGCCACAAAAGCCTGGAAAGCTGCGTGGTCAGGCTCTGTATAGACCGAAATCACCACATCGGAGCCGTTTACATAACCAAAATAACGGGTCATGCCGTAATTGGGAATCTTTACACCGTGAAACTCAATTTTATCAATGGAAACAGATTTTACGGCGGAAGAACCGCTCACCTTTGCTGCGCTTGCAGCTTTTTGCGCAACTTCTTGTTCGGAAGTGCCTTCATAGTAGGTCACATCAAAGCATACGATTTCGTTTTCGGAAAAAGAGAAAAGCGGAGCGTCCGCGTTAATGCTGTTGTCTTCTGCATAAATACCGGCGGGAGCTACCGTGGTAAAGTAGCCGTCAAACACATACTGTATTCCGGCATCGGTTTCGCTCGAGGAAACCTCGGAGTTAATGCCGGACATTGGATTTTTTTCTTCCTGTGCATTGGGGTCTGTTGTCTGCGCGTTATTTCCACAACCGGAAATGCCTGCTGCCAATGTAAGTGCCAGTAATAAAGTAATCAGTTTTTTCATGTCTTTCGTCCTTTCTTTTGTCTAGCTTCACGTTCATTATATAATAAATAAAGAAAAAAATCAACTTTTTTAAAAAAATGCTTGACTTCTAAAATGAACTGTGGTAGTATAATATAATGCATTATAGTCTCAAAATGGTGCATTATGCATTTTAATAGGCAGCAGCGGCTAAAACAGCGTTTTTTGTATGTAGATTTACATATATTTAACCCTATACATCCGATGTGTTTCGCGGATAAAGCCCGGATACAAATTTTTAATGAGGTGGTTGAACTTATGGTACATCCGATTCAGTTGGGCAGAAATCAGAGAATGAGTTATGCCAAAATCGATGAGGTTTTGGAAATGCCAAACCTGATTGAGGTGCAGAAAAACTCATACAACTGGTTCTTGGAGGAAGGCTTAAAAGAAGTCTTGCGCGACATCTCTCCCATCACCGATTACACAGGAAATCTGATTTTAGAGTTTATTGACTATAAACTCGAAACAAACCGAATCAAATATTCTGTAGAAGAGTGCAAGGAAAGAGATGCAAACTATGCAGCTCCGCTTAAAGCGAAGGTGCGTTTGATTAACAAGGAAACCGGCGAAGTAAAAGAACAGGAAATCTTTATGGGTGATTTCCCGCTGATGACGGAGCAGGGTACCTTTATCATCAACGGCGCAGAAAGAGTTATTGTCAGCCAGTTGGTTCGTTCTCCCG
>JAZNIA010000040.1:0-15801 GCA_045577195.1 Congzhengia sp. | reverse complement strand
AATAGCTCCAGCGAAAGGGGGAAAGAAGAAAACCCCGAAAGCACGAACCACAAACCAAATCACGACAATGACCACGACACTTACAACCCGCCGCAAGTACACCCGCCGCATGAAGTCCAGCGCACAGGAGCGCGCAGAACGGAAACAGGCAGCTTACAATCGCCTCAAAGCATTCTGGGTAGAGTACCAGAATATGACCCCGGAAAAGCAAGCAGTCATCGAGAAGGCAGCCGCAAAGTTGGGCAGCTATTCACTCCGCAACCAGATATTGATTTTGATGCAGGCGGACATGCGCGGCTTTGAGCCATCAGCCGTATGCCCGATGAGCGCATGGAACAAGGTTGGGCGCCGCGTGAAGAAGGGCGAGCACGGCTTGCAGATTCTTGTTCCTTGCGTGAAGAAAGGCAAGGAAGCCCCGACAGCCGATGATGGCGCAATGGTACTTTATGGGCATGACTTTGAAATAAATGACGGCAGCACATCTGAGACAGCGGCATATTTCACGCTTGGATATGTGTTCGACCTGAGTCAGACAGAGCTTGCAGCACCGGAGAACGGGCTGCCCGCTCCGGAGGAAAACGAAGAACTGACCCGCCTTTCACTCTGCGCCTAACACAACAAGCCCCCTCTCCGGAGGGGGCAAAGAAAAAAGCAAAAAGTGAAAGAAAAAGCTTTACATAATTTGTCAAAAGCGGTATAATTTCCTTGTCAGAACGACACCAAACAACACAACAATGAAAGACAATCTCTCAGCAATTTTCGTGGGCGTCATCATAATCATCGCCCTTTTCATCGCCCACATCGGGCAGCATCCGGAAAGCCCCGCAGCAGAATGGCTGCATAATTCCGTGAAGCCTGCAATCAAAAACACCGCAACAGACATCATCAAATCAATCCCATTCTCTGGACTTCTCCGCATGGATTAACCTTTCACCCCATACATACAACAATGACAACGAATCAGAACCCCCTGACACCTGCAAGGCAGACAATCCCCCCGGCTCATCAAATCACGCTGACCAGCTATGGCAGTATTGAGCAGATGTTCAAAGTTGCCGAATTCCTCAGCAACTCGCCAATCGTGCCTCAGACGTTCGCCAAGAATCCGGGCAGCGTGCTCATCGCTCTGAACATGGCCAGCCGCCTGAATCTGGATCCGTTCATGGTAATGCAAAATATCTATGTAGTGCACGGCAACCCGGGCATGAGCGGCAAGTTTGCAATCGCGTTGCTCAACCGCTCACCCAAATACCGCCGCATCGAATATCGGTATGTCAATGGCAAGGACTACAAATCAGGAATCCAGATTGTGGGGCACCGCGTGGATGACCCGGAGGATAAAGCCCCGGACTATGGAACCGCCATTACACCCGAAATGGTACACGCTGAGGGATGGGACAAAAACCCGAAATGGAAAAGCATGACTGAGCAGATGTTGCGCTACCGCGCGGCGGCATTCTTTGCGCGCGCCTTCTGTCCGGAGGAACTGATGGGCATGCAGACCGTGGAAGAGCTGGACGACATGGAACACGCTTCTGGAATGCGCCGGACATCGGGCAACGTGATAGACAATCCTTTCAACCTTGCAACGCCGATGGGCGAAAACGAAACGCCGGACAACCTGCCCGACATCGGGCGCACCGCGACCGCCACGCAGGCAGATCTTAACCTTACCCCCGAACCTGAAAATGACAATCGCTGAGGCAATTTGCACAGTGGGCTGCTGCGCCTGTTCCCTTGCGACAGTCTGCTGGATTCTTTACCTTTCAACCAAAAACTAATATCATGACAACTCACTACAATATCAGATTAAACTCCGACCAGATGCAGGTGCTCAAAAACGCTGTGGGCATGGCTCTGACAGACCTTCACCAGCTCTGCGGGGCAGACGCTTCTCCGACAAAGCAAACCGCCGAACTGGAGTCAATGCTGCTGGCAAGCGAACCGGAGAAACAGCCCGCCGATTTTAAGACGGGCGAAAAGGTACTTGTGGAAGCCGTTTTCACGCGCAAAATGCCGGGCGGAGATGTTGCAGTCACTTTCACGCCGCTGGTGGCTCCCATCTGGGAATATGAAGAGCTGGCCGCGCTGCAAGTGCCCGCCAGCAAGGTACACCCCGCAAACTGATAGAGCCATGACGGAAGATGAAAAAGACAGTCTGCTGGTACGCATTGAGAACCTCATCCGAGAGGCTGCCGCCATCGGGGGCTGGAAGGTAGAAGGGAACTGGAGCCAGTACACGGTGAAACCATGCGGAACAACGCAGAATGATGAAATGCAGGATGTCATCTATCACCTGTGGGATGCAGCCGGGCGAATCAACAGCATGGAAACAGAGTGAGCCCCGGCGGTGCTCATCTCATAAATAAGACGACCAAAACACAAACCACTGAAACAAAATGGAACACGAGGAATTAAGACAATGCAAGATGGGGCAAGTGGTATATTTGCGAGCTACCATAGAAAAAGTTGTGAACAATGGAAATGAGGCAACAATCAAAATTGCATACGCCTGTGAAGGGCGCACAACCGCAAGCATAGGCGCATACCACGAGCAACTTGTATTGCCGCCTACCCCGCCGAAATACGACCCCCGCCGCAAGTACAAAGAGGGTGACATGGTGTCACCCTGCTTCTGGTACGACCGACCGCCCGCCGCCTATTATATTTCAGAAGCAAGCGGACACTTCACCCCGGAGGATGGGCTGTATGAGGTGGACAAGGATGAAATGCCGGATGCAACTGTTCTGGTGAGGTACAAGGACAAAGTAATCTCTATGCAGGCTTGCCAGCTGGAGCTGATGACCCCGGTTGAAGAGCTGGAGCCGTTCAGAGTATCTTACACGAACGGAGAATGTGGAATGTTTGAAGTTATGCGAGGTGAGCAGTGCGTCTCAGTATATCCGTATGGAAGCATCGAATCGCGATACTACAAAAAAGCCGAACAAGCCCAAGCCGCCGCCGAAGCCGAGCGCGACCGCCTGAACGCTGAATGGAGAAAGGGGCGAAATGAAAATGAACATTGAGCTTAATCTCTACGAGGCTGAACTCCTTGCGTACACGCTTGCTAAAGAGGAGCATTACCGCGAGACAAGGAACTTATACGCCGGGGACATAGCGCATATCAAAAACATGCTTGCTATACGGCAGGAAACATACAAAGAAAACCTCATAAATGAACTAAAAAAGCAATACCGCGCAGGGGAAACACCCTCAACCGCTTCTTTGCAGCGTCAAGAGGGCATTGGGTATTCACGAGCAGCAAAGCTCATTGAGCAAGCTAAATCCGAGGTTGAATTAGAAAATCGCTTTGCACAAATAAGAAAGGAGCAGGAATGAAAACCGCATTGAGAATCATCTCGCTTTTTATCCTCACGCCGATATGGCTGCTGATAGCTTTGCCCGCCTTTTTAGTTCTGGCAATTCACAAAGTCACAGAATGGCTCTTTAGGGTGGCGTCTTGCATCCTGATTCTGGCCATTAACGACTGGGACTCGAAAAAAAGTCATGAGTTTGTGGGGGATTACAGAAAGGAGCAGAAATGAAAAATAGACTTTACAGACCGCTCACCGTTTTTGCTTTCCAGACCAGCTCAAAACAATTAAATTCACCAATATGGAAACAACGATGCAAGGCTGGACGAGACCTCATCAGGCGGCTCTCTCAAACCGATTATGAGAGCTGGATAACAAGGATTTACGGAGCACAAAACGCATACCAATACCACAAGATGCAAGAAAGATACAGCGATGATTGGTATGAACTTGAGCCGTTGGAGATAAAGGCTCTCCATTATGCCGTTGCAATACGTTTCTTCTGCTTGCCTTGGACTCTTGCAATAAGTTATGAGGACGCAGAATGCTGCAACGTTGAAGTGTTTGCCCTTGCCGAGTACATAAAGAAAAACTTTCAAATAAAAGTAAAAGTAACGAAATGAAAACCTGCCATGAACGAACGTTATGTGGTTAAAAAATACACTGGCAAAGACTTTGAGTTGTATGCGATACTGGACACTAAAACACAGCTCACATACAGAACAGTTTTTAGTTTTGAAGAGCACGCTCAACAAGTTTGCGACCGCTTGAATCATAAGCATAGAAAGGAGCAACAATGACATATACAGAAGAAAGTATGGCCGCTGCGATAGTCCGGCGTTTATTCGATGCTACTCGCTACAGTTGCGTGGTAAATGTCTCATACGGCTTTTTGAATCACGAAGCCGATTTAATCATCATGAACGGCACTCGCCGCCTGTATGAAGTAGAAATAAAAACAACGCTTGCAGACCTGAAAGCAGACTTCAAA
Organism: Congzhengia sp.; assembly: GCA_045577195.1. Lineage (GTDB taxonomy): Bacteria > Bacillota > Clostridia > UBA1381 > UBA9506 > Congzhengia. Next base: position 11,496 of record JAZNIA010000040.1, on the reverse strand, counting down.
AAGAAACACCATCATGACGACCCGAAAATTGAACGGCTTTTCTATGCTGTGCCAGCCCCGTTGCTGGAAAAAGCTCAGCAAATAATCCCCGAGCAATATGGGATCATATCGGTGAATCTGGAACGGCGGCCACGCTTCAATTTTTTGACCGCCGAGCGAGTCCGCGAAGCAAAAAAGCTGAGAGAATATCAGCTCGACCCAACTCAAGTAATACAGCTTTTGCGCTTGGGCACAATGCGTTATTGGACGCGAAGACGCTATGAAAGCACAGAGCTGGATATACTGGATGGCGTGGAGCCAAGCAAGAAGGAGCTGCAACTGGAGCTTTTCGACAAACTGGAAGAACAAGATATAAAGGAGACTCAACAATGACAACATATCGAAAAATCATTCTGGTGGAGCTTATTATCACACTGGGCTTTTATTCCGTTGTAGCTTTTCATTGGCTTGCACCCCGGGAGTGGGGCTGGCTGGATAGAGAGCAACTGGGCGATGTTATGACCGCCGGAATAATCTGGTACAGCTTTATGCTGTATGACAGCTGGAAAAATAAAAAAATGAACAAAAACTAAACAAAAACTAAACAAAAAATGAACAAACAACTGGAAAAGGATACAATCAAAGCTTGTCAGAAGCTTGTCGACAAGCCGGGCAGATGTGTCTTTGTCTTGGCAATCGAAACAACCCCGGCTGGGGAGGGATATTTCAGCATAGACTACTGCGGGCACGGGGAAGCATCGTCTGACTGCCATCCCCGAATGATTGCCGTAAGCAAGCACCTTCACGAGCAATGCATGCAAGTCATGCGCCAAATCTGCGGAAAGGGGAGCGGACAATGAGCCTGAGTGACTACATCATCGGAATAAAAAACGCAAGCGGCGATATGCCGCCCAATCAGGGGCACACCTGCAAAAACTGCAAGCACTTCCACCCTGCCACAGATGAAGGATATTATTGCAGCAAATATTTTCGCGAAGCCGCCCCCGGCGCAGCCTGCGCATCATGGGAAATGAAAGTTGGAGCTTCACCTAATGAAACCGCAAGACCGAATAGCAGCAGAAAATGAGATGGCACGGCGGGCTGTCTTGCGTGCGATGAAGAACGCAATCGAAGCCGCCGAACAGCTCGAAAAACCGAACAACGGAAAAAACGCGCCTTCCTACATCGGGCGAGCCATTCAGAAGCTCAAAGACGCCGAAGCCCACCTGAACAGGGCGCAGGCGGAAAAAGAAAAGAATACTGCGCGAATCGCAAAAATGCACATCATCCAATAACCGATACAAACACCAACATGGGATATACAATAAATATCAATGACCCGGAAACCGGGAGCATCATCGAAATTGAAGAGCCGCACCACATAGCCGGATCTACCTACACGCTGGGCGGCGACACCCGGCTTTATCTCGACATCACATGGAATTACAGCCCATTCTATTACCGCAAGGAAACGCTGGGCGAGTCCACCGCAGTCCGCAAAGACACAGGCAAGGGCTATATGGAAACCGTGGAACCGGAGAAGGGCGGCATCTACGGCTTGCAATATTGCTCTATTCCGGAGGCTCGAATGAAAGTCATGCACGCCATCAACAATCTGCGCGATGAGCCGCTGGACAAAGACGGGAAGCCATATAAGCCTGTAGAATGCTATGACGGCGACAAGCTGCAAGCAGAAAGTTACTGGGCACCCACCGAAGCCAACGCACGCCGCGCGCTGATGAACCTTCTCCAGCTTCTCCTGCTGGCCCCCGAAAATGCCAAAATTGAAGTTTGCTAAAATCATGGACAAAATCAAAGTAAAAGTGAAGTTGGATACGGGCGCAGCAATGCCGACCCGCGCACACGATACAGACAGCGGATGGGACATCCGCGCCCTGAGCGTGAAAATCGAGTACCGCACACTGACAGACACCGAATGGCGGGAGCTGGGCAACAGGATGCACCCACCGAGAAAATCAGATTGGAGAGTCATTATTGATACAGGCGTTCACTTGCAACCGCCGCCCGGCTGGGGCTTTGTAGGACGACCGAACAGCCGCAACGGCAAGAGCTGGTGGCGGTGGGCATTCTCACCGGGCACCATCGATCAGCAGTATACAGGCGCGATAAAAGTCATGCTGGAGCCGCGCCATGAGTGGGTGTCCGCCTACTGGGCACCGAAGCCCGGGGAGGTATGCGGGCAGATAGTTCTGGAGCGCATCTATGACATGGAGCTGGAGCAAGTGGACGAGCTGGAGGAAACCGCCCGAGGCTCCGGAGGCTTTGGAAGCACAGAGAAAAAGATGACAGTTTGCGCTCATCTGTCCTTTACAAGCGGAGGATTGCCCAAATGCCAGCTTGGTGCCGCAATTCCCGAATGCAGAAAGTGCAAAAAATATCAACCGATGAACTGACCCCAGCAGCCCCTCAAATGAGGGGCTTTTTCATGGGGAAAATCCATAAAAATGTAAAAAAGTACAAGAAAAAGCTTTACAACGATGTAAAATTATGTTAAAATAGCTCCAGCGAAAGGGGAAAGGAAAGCCCCGAAGCGAAGAACCTCAAACAAATAGAAATCACGACAATGAACACCACAGCAATCAGCAAGATCTCCGCCGCATGGAATGACAGCACCAAGCGTTTTAACGCCTTCAAAGCATGCGTTCAGCGCATGAAGTGGATTGACACATATTCCGCTGACGATGAACTGTATTTTGAGGGACAGGGCTTCACCCTGATTGTAAAATCTCTCGATCCGTTCGAGCAGTGCGAAGCTCCCCGCTTCATGTGCGAGGATGGAAGCTTTTTCGATATCAATTTTAAGTCACTTTTTGCATAACCCCTAACCAATAGAAAGACATCACGACAATGGCTATACGCCGCTACATCACTCCCGCACTCATCGCAGAGATTGACCGCAAGCAGAGCAAGTCCTTTATCAACGACCCCGACAAGGAAGAAATCTACAACATCATTTCAGAGTTTGTCTGGAATCGCTTTCCGTTTATAAGCCGCAACTCCATTGCAGAAATAATCTCCGGCTTTCAAATCGTAGACAGCGAGGAAGAAGCAGAAGAAGAAGACTTCTGGACACTCAGCAGCGGGCGCATCCTTGCATAAACCTTTCAACCCCGCGCCCGGCGGGAAATCCGGGCAAAGCTTAACATGAAGGAATACAAAATTGTAATAAACAACTGTTATGGAGGCTTTGGCTTGTCTGAAAAGGCAGAGACATGGCTTGCAAAGCGAGGCATATATCAAAAATATCCCAACATAAAGTACCTAAGCGACCTGCCGCGCCACGAACCTTTACTTGTCGAATGCGTGGAAGAGCTGGGCGCGGAGGCGAATGGATATGCAGCCGATCTTATGATTGTGACTATAACCACCCCATGCTACTACATAGACAACTATGATGGGCAGGAAGCCGTCATCGTAGAAGAAAAAATGCAACACATAGAAACCAAACAAAACATGAAGAAACCGAAAATGCCAGACATGGAACCGCTGAACGACATCAACCTGAACGAACCCACACCCGGAAGCCCGCGCGAGTTCATACGGCAAACAGAGGATGATATCAGGTATAATGCTGAGCGGCTAAAAAATTGGAGCATTGAGGCACCGATGTACAAGATAATAGCGGAGACCATGCGCGACAATTTGCAGAAAATCATCGACATGCTGAACCGTATAGATGGAGCCCAGCACGCCGACACCTACAAGATTGACTGACACCATGAACGACACCATCAAGACCCCGCTCGACATCTGCAACATGGCGCTGGCTAAAATCGGGGAGCCGCCCATCACTGAGATCAACAAACACGGCGCACCCGCTCCGCGACAATGCGCCATACACTATCACCCCTGCCGCCGCATCATCCTTTGCTCCCACCGCTGGACGTTCGCAACCAAGTTTGCAACGCTCAACACAGATTTTCCCGAATCACGATGGCTGAAGCCGCACACGCTGCCGCTGGACGCGCTGCGCGTGCTGGATGTCTCCGCACCGAACTGGACGCTGCGCGGAAGAACAATCTGGAGCCCCGAGACAAACATCAACATCACATACATAGCAGATGTGGAAGATTGCTCAAAGTTCGAGCCTCATTTCATCGAAGCGCTGGCAACCCGGCTTGCTTGCAAGTTATGTGTACCGCTCACGGAATCGAGAAAGCTGAGGGATGAGCTTGTCTATGAGCTGCACTGCAAGGGATTTGACGCCAACCTCTGAGCAACATTTTTTACAACTTATGAAAGAGCACGAAATCCCGGAGCAAGATCGCAAGTGCCTGAATTGCAGATTCTGCATGATGCATGATTCAACCTGCGCCCTGCCGGAAAACAACTTCAAGCCTATCAACTACGATGACAAGCCCTGCCAGCAATTTGAAACAGAAGCGCTATACACCCCAACCGAAAATCTACCAATATGAGTGGAATGTCTGCCCGTTCGATAACGTGGAAGACATGCTGGCCGAAAAGAGAGCGGATGGCTGGCACCCTGTTTCACATTCTATCTGGTACGATGTGCGCGGATCTATCACGATGGCAAGCTTCATATTCCGGAAAGTGAAGAAAGCGATAGAGGAACCGAAAAAGTACATACAGGCATTAGTCAAAGAGCTTAACCCAAAATGAAAACATACAACATCACACTAACCGAACAGGAACGGGCTCTGGTGCTGCATTGCATCGGGCGAGTTGAAGCCATTTGTAGCATCAACTACGAATCACTTGCGGACAAGACCGAAAGGAAAAAATACAAGCGAGATTCACAGGCGCTTGTGGCGCTCTGGCACAAAATCAAAAACACCGAAACCGCCAAGAAAAATGGACACGCTGAACATTGAGGACTTCCTGAAAACCGGACGCGCGATGGGGTACGTCACCCCGGCTGCATACCATGCCGCAAAGGGTAAACTGAAAAACTGCGTGAGCAAGTCAACGCTCACCGAGTTCGCCCGGAATCCGTACCGCTTCAAATGGAACCGGGACAACGGCATTGAAAAGACATCTTCCGGCTTCCGCTTTGGGAGCCTTGTGGATGCTCTGGTGCTGACTCCGGATCTATTCGGGAGCCTTTACCGGGTGGAGGCTGTCAAAGTAGCAACAAAGAAAGATGGAACCCCATACCTGAATGGGCAGCAAGACAAGCAACAGAAAGAGGAATGGGCAGCCCTTGCAGAAGCGGGCGTGACTATAATTTCCCCGGAGGAATATGACGCCGCCGCATTCTGTGCGGATGACGTCACGAAGGAGCTTGCACGGCAAGGGCTGATTCTGGGAGAGACTTTTGATTCACAGGTGGGCTTCATGTTCCATCTGGAAATCCCTGTTTCAGACGGGGAGCGGGAGCCCGTCAATTTTATGGGCATGATTGACATTCTGCCCCGCGATCCGGAGCGACCAATCAAAGACCTGAAAACGACCGCTTGCCATGTGGACAGCGTTTATGATATAGACCGCTCAATCAGGAGTTATTCCTACGGGATACAGGCGGCGACATACTCCGACATGGTGGCGCAGATAACTGGGTACCAGCGTGACTTCTCATTCTTTTTCGTGGAGAATGCCCCGCCGCACTGCATGGCAGATGTGACCATGCGCCGGGATGCTCTGGACATGTACCGGAAAAAATACTGGAGGCATCTTTGCTTGTATGCAGAATGCTGTCACACGGGCGTATGGGGCAGCAAGATTCAGGAGCCCCGGGACTATGTGCCCACGCCTTATGAAGAGTTTGAGTCTTGAAAGCGTTTACATTCCGTTACAATCGTGCTATAATAGAGATAGGAAAGGAGGACAAGAAAACAAGCAACACACACTAACCGAGAGAGGATGAAACGTCATGAGAACAGACTTTGGCAGCTTACGCATCCCAACTTGGAACGTTGATTGTTATTCTCCAAAAACTACTTTCTGGCAAGATTTCTGGATTGCAGCAGCCTACGGCACAGACGCAATTCTGGACACCTACAACAGAGCAATGAAGTCTTGGAAAGAAGACCACATTTATATGACCGAGCTTGCACTTGTCCTGAATCACCTTGGCTGGGCATTCCACAAGAAAGACGCGAATCTAGCTTGCATATTCTTTCACCTTTGGGAAAAACACATTGACTGGTGCTATGAGAATATGAAAGGCGAAAAATTGGACTATTTCATGAATACAGTTGACTAACAGCGCAGCCCCTCATCCGAGGGGCTTTTTTTATGCCCCGCCCCACAAAAAAATGTAAAAAAGTACAAGAAAAAGCTTTACATTGATGGAAAAATAAGGTATAATAGCTCCAGCGAAAGGGGAAAGAGGAAAACCCCGAAGCTAAGAACCACAAACAATAGAAAATCACGACCATGAGCGACTACATCAAAGTTACTGTTACGGAAGAAGGCGATGGCTGGTGCACCACGGAAGCCATCAACCTTGACAACAACCAGAAAGGCACAACCCACTGGCGATATACAAACAGTCCGCAGGAGGGACAGAAGCTTGAATTCATGGTGGGGCACGAGACTGATATTGTGGCTATGGTAGGGAGTGACCGCGCCGAAGAAATTGTTTTACATGCACTTGCCCGCCGCCGCAAGTATGTCATCGTTGAAGCCCCCACAAACCCCAAACTGGAAGCATACCTCAAGAGCCACCGCCGCTAACTTAACACTAACCCCGAACCAATAGAAAATCACGACAATGGCAGGATATCACAATTTCAGCATGAGCAATAACGCGGTGGCGGCTTATGAGATGGGGCGCATGCCCCTGAGTAAGTGGAACAAGACCGCGATTCTGGAAGCCGCCTCCGAATATTTGGAGGGTGAGGAAGATCCGAAGACCGCCGAAAAGCTGGCATGGCTCCGCAAGTGCAAGCTTGCAACCCTGAAAAACAACTTGCTCCGATGCACCGAATGGCACCACACCAGCAGCCACTACAACGCCACAAACTTTTATGGCATTAACGAGATAGAGCTGGACGAACTGACCGCCGAACGCGTGGCGGAGTGGAACGAGGAAGAAGTGAAGCCCGCCGCACCCGCTGCGCCGCTCCGCAAGCGTGGCAGCATTGAATACCTTGTATGGGGCGGCACCCGCAAGCACCCCAAGGCATTTGAACGGCGCATGGAGAACGTGGAGATTGAAGAAAAAGGGAGCTTTTTCATCGTATACCGCGAAGGCGTGGAAGTGCTCAAAAAGAAGATCGGGAGCACCGGAACCCACGTCACATACAACAAATGATTCACCCCCGAACCTAATTCACGACATGGCAAGAAACATTACAAGGCGCACCGCCGGACGGGCTCAATATCTAACATTCACCATTTCCGGGGTACGAGTGCAAGCCGCCCGATATCGAATCAGCAACACGGCATTCAGCCCTTGGCTCATCACACAGGGGGAGGATGCTCTGCCTGATGGAGCAATCGCCCGTGGGCAATACCTTTCAAAACTTTTTGCAGCCTGACCAATATGGACGAATTAGTGACAGAGAAGGAGCTACAGGAAGCCCGCCTGACAGGCTTCACGGCTGGCGGAATAAGCGTACTCAAGCAACTCTGGTGGAAGGAGCTTTCAAAGCTGACCGGGGCTTATGGTGCGCTTGATGTGCTGCATGGCCTGATTGATGCAATGTTCTACACGCTGAACGGCGAGCATGACAAGGTGAAAGATATCCCTTGCCTTGCAGGCAAAGACTATGAAAAGCGCGTGCGCATCATGCAGCGCGCAATGCGCTTTCTGGGTGAAGCTATGGAGCGCGAACGCTTCACCGACATTCTGGGAGCCGCTGACCAAGAGCTGCGCGGCAAGGGCAGTCAGGATTGCACCGGGGCATTCTACACGCCTGACAGCCTTTGCAACGTCATGGCAGAAATGACCGGAGTATCAGAGAAGCTGGAGCGCGGCGAGATTGTGACCGTGTACGACCCAACAGTGGGAGCCGGACGAACCCTGATGGCTTTCTGCAAAAGGTACGCAAAGCACCTTGACAAGATACGCGCCTTTGGAACCGACATCGAAATCAATGCTGTCCGCATGTTTTATGTAAACTGTGCGCTGAATGGCATTGCCGCCCGCTGCGTACATGGGAATGAGCTTTCCAATGACCGCGAATGGGCGGTGTATTATACCCCGGAATGGCATGTTTACGAGTACGACCGAAACATCAAGCTACAGATGGACAAATGGCGCGCACTGTTCGAGAGCGTGAAAGACATGTCGGCTGATTATACTGTTATGACGCCACAGGAGCCGCAAGAGCGGCCAGCAGACCCCGAGCCTGACAACTCTACCCCGGAGCAACAAAACGCGCAGGAAGCGCCCACAGAGCCCGAAAAAATGAACGTGACGATTGAAGCAGACGGGCAGATGATTTTCAACTTTTAACCCAACAAGACATAACGACCATGACAAACAACGAATGGAGATGCCACTTGCGCAGAGAAGCAAACGATATCAAGCGAGAACTGCGCAACCGCAGAACGGAGAAAATCAGGGCGGCAAAAGATGCCATAAAAAGCAATCCCGAGTATGTGGACGCGCTGATAGAGACATTTGCTCTGTGGAAGCTCAATGAGATAGAAGCCATCTACACCACCACGGAGGAACAAAACTACAAGAAAGGGCTGCTTGCATTTGCTCGCATGTTTGACTACCTGAGCAGAAGCGAGCACAAAATATCATCCGACTTGGAGCACATACAGAATGCAGAAGTGCCGTTCGAGGTGCTGGAAAAGGTGAAAGGCTGGACTTGGAGCTACTGCGAGAAACAGACGCCATACAACAACCCATTCCCGAGCTGGAAATTTGTTTTCTGCAAGGACAACAAGCCGATTGCCGGATTTGACTCAGAAGAGGAAATGCACGCTTTCTGTCAGTATCTCACCACCACTACCGAGGGTATAGAGAAAACAGAGGGATGGTGCAAGGCGAACAAGGAAGAAACAAGAAGATATCCCGTGGGGGTATTCTTCCCGCGCAAGGAATACGGCACCCGATGGCACGTCTACAAGATGGTAGCAACAGGCTATGCCTACCCAATGCCACAGCTTACTACATTCCCCGGTTCACAAGAGCAATGCAAGCGCATTTGCGACTTCCTGAACAAAGAACACAGCAAGCAATAAATGAACGACAACGAAAAAGAGATTGATTGGGTGGAAGGAGAGAGAAGAATCCGCGTGAAGCTTGTATGCTGTACCTGCAACGCATGCCGATTCTTTGACCGCCTGCAAAGATACAACCCGGAGACGTATGAGCATGAAGATATATTCCGCTGCATTCGCCACAATAAAGACGTAGCTCCGCAAGAATCCCCTTGCGCGGACTTCCAATAACCCCCCCCCTGAAAAAGCCTACCGGGGGGGGGTATAAAAAGCCCCCCCCGGGGGGTGAAAAAAATCCAAAAAAAAGCTTGACATTTTGCACCTGTTCGCTATAATAGCAGCACTTCATATTATGTAGGATTTTAGGTTATGTCGTGATAATCTAAAAAGCGGTTGGTTCCCGCATGTGCCTCATCCCCTTAACCGGGGATGGGGCTTTTTGTTGTGCAGCAAACAATTTTGCAGTTGCGCAAAGATTTTGCTTTACAGAAAAAACCCTTTGGCTATAATCGGCTTTAAAAGGAGGCATCAGCATGAAGAATATAATCATCCTAGACATCGGCCACGCCAGCGGAACAGGCGCACGGGGGAACGGGCAAGAGGAACATGACCTTGCTTCAAAGTTCGGAAAAAAGCTGAAAGAAAAATTGAGAGAAAAAGGAATTAAATCAATTATTCTGGACTACCCGAACAAGAGCAACAAGGAGGATCTGCGCCTCACAGTCAAAGCAGCGAACGCGGAGAGCTCCGCCCTTTTTGGCGTCTCCATCCATCTGGACGCCAGCGGCAACCCCAGCGCCAGAGGCAGCCATGTCTGCTTCACGTCCAGCACGGGCAAGGTGATAGCTCAGCAGATTGCGCCACGGCTTGCAAAGGTTATGCCGGGCAGAGCGGAGACAATCAAAGAGCGGGATGACCTGTACATCCTAAACAACACGCGAGCCCCTTGGGTGCTGGTGGAACTGGGCTTCATCTCGAATGCGCATGACATCACGATTCTGATGGACGACCCGGACACAGCCAACGATGAAACCGCGCCGCTGCTGGAGGCGCTGGCGGAGGGAATCCACAAGGCGATCAAAGCAACTAAGGCAAGCAAGAAATCATGAACAAGATAATCATCGGAATCGACCCCGGAGCCAACGGCGCGTATGCTGTCCGCTATGCAGACGGGAGCAGCATCGCTCACCGCTTCACGTCTGAATCTGACTTCATCGAGGGAATGCGCGAGATAGCACAAGCCGCCGACATCGAAAGGGCAGACGTTACCGCATACATTGAGCAGGTGGGCGGCTATGTCGGCAAGGCGCAGCCGGGCAGCAGCATGTTCAACTTTGGGAGAAACTACGGCTTCCAGCTGGGCGTCTGCCAAGCCTTCTCATTCCGGGTGGAGCTTGTCCGCCCACAGGTATGGCAAAAGGCATACCCCACCAAGACAGGCAAGAAGGACAACGCCAGCCAGCACAAGCGCGAACTGAAAGACCATGCCGCTCGACTGTACCCGAGGGAGAAGGTGACGCTGGCCAACGCTGACGCCCTTCTGATTCTGGACTACGCCACAAAGAAGGAGCGGCAACTCTAAACCGGAAAGGAGCCCAGCATGAAGGCGATTGCAGGCAAGGCAGCCAAGGCGGCATTCATCATTCACAACCTGTCCGAGCTGAACAAGGAGCTGGAGAAGATAGACACGCACACAGCCACCATCATGGCGCTGGTGGTGGCAGACCTGAAAACAAAGGTGCCTGTACTAGTCAACAAATCAGTATCGAAAATCTACAACATAAAAAAGAATGATGTAACCCGTGCGCACTACAAGACCGAAAGCAAAAGCAAGGGCAAGCAGCATGTCAGCTTCACCACAAGCGGGAGGACAATCGAGGAACTGACTTTCTATTTCCGGGGGAGCAGACACGCGGACTGGGCGACAACCGCACAGCCAAAGCCAAAGACAGCCAAGAGCAGCAAGGTATTTTCAAACAAGAAAAAGTACACCACATATCAGGAGGTGTTCCGTGGCAAGAAGACCCCCATCCGGGGCAAGGGCTCGCACCGCGTGTTCATCGCTAAGATAGGGGGGACGCTTGTCCCGATGGTGGTGGGCAAGCGGAACAAGCCGCTTGTGAAGGGAGCCACATCAGTTCCCGATGCAATCCTGAATGAGAAGGTGGAGGCAATCTGGAGACCAGAGCTGAACACCTATATTTATGAGCAGCTACACAGACAAGCCAAGCGATTCAGTTCAGGAGCAATCCGACCGGAGCTGGGCGATTAGCAGGACAAGCAGACAGGAAGCGCGAGAGCAAAAGCGGAGGAAATTAGTTAAGCAAGCTAAACTAACATTCTCAGCCGATTAGGCTTTGCTAACATTTGTTAAGTTTTATTTACTAACTTTTGATTGCGCCCGCGTTCGAC
>JAZNIA010000039.1:0-6396 GCA_045577195.1 Congzhengia sp. | reverse complement strand
GATTTTTATAAAATTTCTTGACACATATTGTACAAACCGCAACTAAAAGTTGCGAAAAAAACATATGAAAGTTGCTTGATATACGAAATTTTTTTTGATATGATCATAACATAATGTATATAGTAATTTAGGTAAAGGAGTACGTTTTATGACAATCGGTGAAAAAATCACGCAACTTCGTATGGCAGAGAATATTTCTCAGGAACAGCTGGCAGAAAAGATTTCTGTTTCCAGACAGTCTGTCTCTAAATGGGAAATGGATCAGGCACTTCCGCAGATTGATAAGGTGTTGCAGTTGTGCAGTTTATTTAATGTTTCAACAGATGAGCTTTTGCAGGACAGTATTGCAATTCGCAGAACCATTCCCGGTGAACCCGTTCAAAACAAATATTTCGGTACAGACGGATTCCGTGGTGAAGCAAATGGAGAGCTTACTTCTATGCATGCATATAAAGTAGGCAGATTTTTAGGCTGGTACTATTCCTCTTCGCTCTCAGGTTGCGACAAAGCAAACTATCGTCCGCGCATTGTAATTGGTAAAGATACCAGACGTTCCAGTTATATGCTGGAGTATTCGCTGGTGGCGGGTATTACAGCGTCCGGCGCAGATGCATATATGCTTCATGTTACAACAACGCCCAGCGTTTCTTACGTTACCAGACAGGACGAGTTTGATTGTGGAATCATGATTACGGCGTCTCACAATCCGTTCTATGATAACGGCATTAAGGTCATCAACCGTTACGGCGAAAAGCTTGATGATGCCACCACGGCACTGATTGAGGCTTATATAGACGGTGATCTAAAAACGCTTGGTGTTTCCGGTTCGGATCTTCCGCTGGCGCGCAGAGAGAAAATCGGCTGTATTGTAGACTATGCTTCCGGCAGAAACCGCTATGTTGGCTATTTGATTTCATTGGCGTCTCATTCTTATAAAAATTTAAAAATCGGTATCGACTGCGCAAACGGTGCATCCTGGATGATTGCAAAATCCGTATTTGGTGCATTGGGTGCGCAAACGGTTGTAATCGGCGCAGAACCCGATGGTATAAATGTAAACAATGGCTGTGGCTCCACACACATTGAAAACCTCTGCCGTTTGGTAAAGGAACAGCATTTGGATGTTGGCTTTGCCTTTGACGGTGACGCAGACCGTTGTATCGCTGTAGACGAGAATGGAACCGTGGTAGACGGTGATGCGATGATGTATATTTTAGGTAACCGCTTAAAGAAAAGAGGCATGCTCAATGACAACACCGTTGTTGCAACCGTAATGTCGAACAGCGGCTTGTTTGCAAGTCTGGAGGAAGCAGGTATGAAATGCGTTCAGACTGCAGTGGGAGACCGTTTTGTTTATGAATGTATGCAGGAAAACGACTATTGCTTAGGCGGCGAGCAGTCCGGTCATATTATATTAAAGAAATATGCAACAACCGGAGACGGACTTTTAACGGCAATTATGATTGCCGAAGAAATTTGTGATTCCAAACTGACGCTTTCAAAATTGGCAGAACCGGTGAAGTTGTATCCGCAGTATATGAAAAATATCCGCGTGAAAGATAAAGAAGCCGTATTAAAAGATGAAGTCGTTTTAAACGAGATGAAAGAAGTTGAAAAAATGATTGACGGCAAGGGCAGAGCGCTTCTGCGTAAGAGTGGAACAGAGCCTGTAATCCGTGTTATGATAGAGAGCGAAAGCGAAGAAACCTGTGTTTCTTACGCGGAAAGGATTGCAAATGCAATCATAGAAAGGGGTCATGGCGTTGAATAAACTGGTGAAAACCGAGGAATTGTTTGATTGCAAAACGCCTTATCTTTGTGATTTGTTTGATTCCTGCGAGTATCCGTGGGAAATGCTACCCAAAATTAAGGATTATATCAAAGAACTGATTCAAAAGGGAATCCCGGGATATGAGGAAATCAGCGAGGGCGTTTTGGTTGGACCGAATGTTAAAATCGCGTCCACGGTTACGATCGAAGCACCCGCTATTATCGGCGAGGGAACTCAGATTCGCCCCGGCGCATTTTTAAGAGGAAATGTGATTACGGGTGCAAACTGCGTGCTCGGCAATTCTTCCGAATTTAAAAACTGCATTCTGCTTGACAAAGTGCAGGCACCGCATTATAATTATATCGGGGATTCCGTTTTAGGAAACCGTGCGCATATGGGTGCCGGCTCCATCTGTTCTAACTTGAAAACTGATGGGAAACCTGTTGTGATTCACGGCGATTGTGATATAGAAACAGGCCTTCGCAAAATCGGTGGAATTTTAGCAGACGGGGCAGACGTAGGATGTAGCTGTGTATTAAATCCCGGCACAGTGCTGGGTAAAAACACATCGGTTTATCCCATGAATGCGCTGCGTGGCGTATTTCCTGCAGATTGTATTGTAAAAAGCCAGACCAATGTTGTAAAAAGAAAGCTTGAATCTTAAAAAGGAGCGAAAAATATGAAGTATATTACGGTTGACAGTTACGAGAAATTAAGTCGTATGGCGGCAAATTTAATTTGTGCAGAAGTCATCTCAAAACCCAATGCAGTTTTAGGGTTGGCAACAGGTTCTTCCCCTTTAGGCACATATGCAAAGATGATTGAGTATAACAAAAACGGTGATGTTGATTTTTCAGCTGTAACTTCTGTGAATTTGGATGAATATGTAGGTCTTGATGGTACCAATGACCAGAGCTACCGTTATTTTATGGACACAAACCTGTTTTCGAAAATTAATATTGACCCGAAAAACACCCATGTTCCCAATGGATGTGCTGCGGATTTGGCAAAAGAGGGTGAAGCATACGATGCATTTATTAAGAGCTTAGGCGGCATTGATATTCAACTTCTCGGCATTGGTCTTGACGGTCACATTGGATTTAACGAACCGGATGACGTATTTGTGGGCGCTACACATGAAGTGGAACTGGACGAATCCACCATTGAAGCAAATGCACGCTTCTTTGAAAAAATTGAAGACGTTCCGCGTACTGCAATCACCATGGGCATGATGTCGATTATGCAGGCGAAAAAAATTGTCCTCATTGCAAACGGCAAAAATAAAAAGGAGATTTTGGAAAAAGCCGTTTATGGTCCGATTACACCGCAGGTGCCTGCATCTATTTTACAGTTACACCCAGACGTTACAGTGATATACAGCGAAAACTAAAAGTTTCTAACGCAAATAGTTTTTGGATTAAACTTATAAACTATTACATCAATGGATAATAAATTTTATGGCCTGACTTGACACGAGTCATTGCGTTGCATAGCAACGCAGCTAAATTCGCTATCGCGAGCTAAATTGAACAAGTTCAGCTAAATTGCCTATGGCAGCTAAATGTGCTTCGCACGCTTAAAGCGAATTTAATTTAGCTACTCCAAAGGAGTAATTTAGCTATGGAGTAAGACGGAATAATTTAGCTTTGCAACTTGTTGCAAAATTTAGCTAAAACAAGTTGCATCTAAACCTTATGCCTCGCAATAAATAATTTATACAGTGTGTGCGAATATGAGCATCAGTATTTCGTATTTAACAAGAAAGGATTCGTAATTTTTTACGAATCCTTTCTTGTTCTATGTTTGCTTGAAAAATGAATCAAGAGGTACAGGACCTGAAAGAGGCGTACGGGAAACAGAAACGCATAAGTCATCGCGAAGCGTGGCAGACCATTTTACCAAAGAAAGTGCGCCGTTTTCCAGCTCGATTGCGGTGATATAGCGAGGATGAACACAGGAACCGTCATTAAAATAGCGTTCATTTTCTGCAGGGAAATGGGGCGCATGTGTGTGGCCTGCAATGATGGCAACGCCCTCTTTGGTTGCATAATCGGAAAGCCTTTTTGCAAGCTTATCTTTATGGCGCGGTGCGCGTGCAACATTGGACGGCTGGCGGATTCCGATGCGTTCCAACGGATGCCAAAGATAGCGGACCAACCATCTTCCCACAAACCATAGGGTATCGTTTAATAAACTTCCCTGATGTCCGTGCAGTAAAAAAATCCGGTGTTTTGATATTTCATGCTGCAAAATCAGCCCCTCATGCACCGTAAGACCGGGAAACAAGGGTTTTTGACAAACATCTTCCTCGCAGAAAAAGGATTTATAATATTTTTTAGAGGTCAGTTTTTTTCGTTTTACGATGTCGTGGTTTCCGTACAGCATAACAAAACGATTGTTTTGATAAAGCTCTGCCATCTGCCGATACACGTCGGTGTGCGCATCAATGATGGGAGAAAGCTTTTTGTTTTCCCAAAGCTCATCGCCATCGCCCAGCTCGAAGTAGGTAAAGCCGGTGTCCTGATAGTGGCGCAACGCACCGAAAAAAAGCAGATTGTTCGGCTCAAAATTATCCCCGTGATTGCCCCGTCCGCGATGCACATCGCTCATAAAAACAAATTTTGCGTCATCATCAAAAGGAATGGTCGGGGCAAGGGAGCGAATGCGATTTAGCTTTCGATGGAGTCGGGACACGGACACTCACCGTCGCTCTCCGGTTCGGATGGTGCGAGAAATCCCTCGTTTATCAATCGCTCTTTTTCTTCGTGGATCGTTTCGCAGTCTGCAGGGGAGGATGGAGTGCATTCAGGGATCGGCTCCGGTTCCGGCTTCGGATCCGGTTCAGGATTCGGTTTCTCAGGCTTTGTAATCAAATCCAGTATCCATTCAAAGACGGCAAAAAAGCCTTTGGCATACAAAGAATTGAGCAGAAATTCGTATAGCTCCGGCGCTAAGGTTTTCAAGAATTCCAGCTTGTCGGCGGAATCGATATATTCCTGCGTTACGGCGTGAAACAGTGCGCAGTTGGACTTGTTCGTACTCTGTACCACGTCCTCCTGCAACCCCTCCTGGGTCGCCGGCTGAGGAGAGTGGGGCGCGGTAAATTCGACTTGAACCGTGCGAAGCCGAACAGCGTATTCAGATTCTGTGTAACCGATTATCTTAAGTGCATCTACAAATGCGTGACACATAGCGCGGTTCGGGAAGCCGATTTTTGCGGTCATGGTCAACTCGTCTTTTTCGGAAAATTCTCCGAGGCGAAAGGCTGTGAGCCACCAGTGCAGACCGCGGCGGGACAGAAGGATTTTTCCGTTTTTGCGCAGAACAAAGGACAAACGAAGCTGCTCGCTGTCTTGTGCCGCAAAATAAAACGGACCGGTAAAACGGCTGTCTTTTATGTCTGCGCGATCGGTGTTATAAACGCCGATTTCAGCACCAGTCGTGATGCCGTATTGTCCTTTCCAAAGCTCAATGAGCCAACGTTTTCCGCCGTAGTAGAATTCGATTGGCTCGCAGTCCATAATCATGTTAAAAAACGGTGCGCTGCGATCATAGAGGCTACAATAGCCAGCGCTTCGTTGCCAGCAGTCTTTTGTAGAATAAAAATAATTTTCCGTACCGTTATATGCAAAGCCTGATGCTTTTAAATCCTCATTTAAACGGGCGAACTGCAACGCTTTGTCTTTTGTTGGACGAAACCTCCAAATTTTGATTAAACGATACAAAATAAAGCCGAGCGCAATTGCAATCACTGCAATCACACTCCAGAAAATTATGGTCTGCAAAATCATTCCTCCTTAAAAATGCAATAGAGAACAACGCGCTCTGATGACCCAGAGCGCGCACATCGTTATTCTTCGTCTAATGCGTCTGCACAGCCACAGTCGCTATCCTCAGCTGTACCTGTTGTGCCGCCGCATTCTACATACGTTTCGCCCATTAAAATGCTTGCGCCAAACACCAGCGGAAGATCTACACGCATGGTCTGGGAAACGGTAAAGGTACAAGAGCCATTTACCGTGCCCGCGGGAGTTGCGCCGGGCGAAATCACCGGCTCACCGCAACACTGCACGGAAACCGTGCCGGGGTTAGCAAAGGGAACAATGCGAACGGGAACACTGACAGTGGTATCGTGGGTGCTCAAGGTCGGACAGGTTCTGATTTCCAAAGATTGCATTTCGGTCATACAAAAATCACTCCTTTAAAAATTGACGGAACAATTCCGTGAATTTCTATATTCGTTTTCATACTTCATTTTATGGCGGGCGTTATTTCTTTGTGCCTGTACGGAAAAAACAAATTTTTTTTTAAAAAACCCTTTACAAACGGGAAAAACTATGGTAAAATGTTTTCTGTTACCAAAACTGGGGGTTTGGCGTCACCTCGACTTTGACCTCTCTCTCGGTTTTCGGCATAAAAATTTTTTAGAGGAGGGTCTATTATGAGACCGGAAGTAAAACAGGAAATTATCGAAAAGTACAAATTGCATGAAGGTGACACAGGTTCTCCGGAAGTGCAGGTTGCTCTTTTAACAGAAAGAATTAACCACTTAAACGAGCATTTAAAACAGTTCAAAAAGGATCATCATTCCAGACGCGGACTTTTAAAAATGGTTGGTCAGCGCC
>JAZNIA010000038.1:0-5695 GCA_045577195.1 Congzhengia sp. | reverse complement strand
AACGGCACGGCACATACTTTCGGCAGGATACAAATTATGACATAAAGAAAATTCCGGATATGCTTCAAAAAAAGTGTACATCATACCAAAAAATTTTTCTTATGATTGGTGCGCAATTTTACAACAAAGGAACAGATCGGCTGGTTTCTGCTTGGCTAAACCTTAAAGATCTTACCAAGGATTCCTTGCTTATAATTGCCGGAGCAAAAAACGGTGTATACCCGCAGATGGAAGAACTGACCTCTGCTATATCAGAGTGCGACAACATTGTTTATTTTGATTACTATGTTGACAACCATATCGCAAATTATCTTTTAAACAGTGCAGATTGTGTTGTAATTCCGTATCGCCACGCGAGCATGAGCGGTGTAGTCTTTACAGCGGCGGAATTTAAAAAAACCGTAATATGTACAAATACAGGTGCACTTCCTGAATATTTGGAAGATGGAATTGACGGTATTTTATGCGATAACGATGATCAGTCATTTAAAAACTCTTTCGCTCGGCTTCTGATAGAATTTGATAGAGATCAATTTGCACAATTAGGTACAGCGTTATATTCGAAC
The DNA here is from genome assembly GCA_045577195.1 of Congzhengia sp. Lineage (GTDB taxonomy): Bacteria > Bacillota > Clostridia > UBA1381 > UBA9506 > Congzhengia. The sequence continues at coordinate 5,129 of JAZNIA010000038.1, read as the reverse complement.
ATAAAAGAAAAATATGCATGGCCCAAAATCGGAGAACAACTAGTAGAAGAAATATATAAATGAGATGAAGAATGATGAAAAGAATATTATTTGTCATGTCAAACCTAAGGACCGGGGGAATTACAACTTCTTTGCTTAATTTATTGGACGAAATCTCTCGTGACAAGGAACTGGATATTGATATTTTACTGTTTGATGCGACGCTTAAAAACAAATTACCCAAACAGGTAAATGTGTTGCCAGAAAATAAATTTCTAAAAATTTTAGCAGTACCGCAGCAAGAAATTGAAAGAGAAAGCAAATTAATGGGAATCTTTCGTTTGCTTTGCGGAGGCTTGGCAAAATTTATTGGTGATTGGATTCCTTATAATCTTTTGTTTTCCATGCAAAAAAAAATCGGTACTTATGATTATGCAATTTCATGTACACAATCAGCACATCACCACAGTTTGTACGGTGGATGTAATGAGTTTGTGCTAAAAAAGGTTGTCGCGAAAGAAAAAATAACATTTTTGCACTGTGACTATATTAATTATAAAATTAATACAAAGCACAGCAGAAGAATTTATCAGAAGTTTCATAAAATCGCTGCCGTTTCGGAAAGCGTCAAAAATGTCTTTTTAAGCGCGGAACCACATTTAAAAAATAAGGTTTTTGTAGTTCACAACTGTCATAATTTTGATAAAATCAAACTGCAGGCAAATGATAATCCTGTTATATATCATAATGATTGTGTACATTTTTTGACGGTTGCTCGACTTGCCGAGGAAAAAGGGCATATGAGACTACTGAATGTATTGTTAAAACTAAAGCGGGAAGGCTATAAATTTTGTTGGCATAATGTAGGTGGGGCAGACGAACGTGTTGAGCGGGAGTTTTTACATGTTGTGTGTCAATATGGTCTCGAGGACTATGTTAAACTTTATCACGATCAGGAGAATCCGTATCGATTTTTCCAACATGCTGATGCGCTGATTGTCCCATCATATCACGAAGCTGCACCGATGGTATTTACTGAAGCCATGTATCTGGGGCTGCCCGTTATTTCAACAAATACAACCTCCGCAAAAGAGTTTATTATTGAGAATGAAACGGGAATGGTTGCTGCGAACAACGAAGATGGTTTATATTTTACGCTAAAAAAAATACTAGATAATCCTGCGCAATTATCCCATATGAAGACCGTCATAAGAACAAATCAATCTTTCTCCAACAACCAAGCGTTGAGAGAATTTTACACTTTGGTCGAAAAATAATCGGAGGAAAAAATATGATTATTACAAGAACACCGTTTAGAATGTCTTTTTTTGGCGGTGGAACCGATTTTCCGGAATTTTATAATGAGCATGGAGGCAGTGTTATATCTACAACATTTGATAAGTACTGCTATGTAACAGTTCGTCATCTTCCTCCGTTTTTTGATTATGAAAATGAATTGGTATATTCTAAAACAGAACGTGTTAACAACGTGAATGATATTCAACACCCAGCAATCAGAGAAGCGATGAAATGGCTGAATATTCAGAATTTGCGTCTTGCATATGATGCCGATCTTCCTGCAAGGACCGGTCTTGGAACAAGCAGTTCCTTTGCGATTGGGATGCTGAATGCATTTTATGCTTTGCAGGGCATTTATGCGGATAAATATCGTCTGGCAAATGATGCAATTCATCTTGAACGCGTACTGTGCAATGAAAACGGCGGCATACAGGATCAGATAGCAGCATCTTTTGGAGGATTAAATCGGATTGATTTTTCATCCGATGGTTTTGTTGTTAACCCGATCGTCATATCTGATGAGGCAAAAAAAGAGTTTGGTAATAATTTATTGTTATATTTTACAGGTTTTTCGCGCTTTTCGTCAGATATACAGACGGAGCACAAAAAGAATATAAAAGATAAAACGTCGCAACTGCAGGAGATGTTACATATTGTAGATGAGGCTGAGAAAATTTTAACAAGCAGCAACAAAAAACAGATTTCAAAACTTGGCGAACTGCTTGATTATTCCTGGAATTTAAAAAGAGGAATCTCAACTGGTGTGTCGACGGATTGTATAGATGCATTGTATCAAAAGGCAAAATCTGCAGGTGCAACCGGCGGGAAGTTGCTTGGAGCAGGTGGAGGCGGTTTCTTGCTATTTTACGTAGAGGAAGATGCGAAAAACAGTGTCCGCGCAGCCCTTTCAGACTTAAAAGAAATACCATTCCAATTTGAGAATTATGGCACAAGAATATTGCATTATTCTCCGGAATTTAATTTTCATTCCGTATAAAAGATTATAGTAATAAGCAGAGAAGGTATAATGATGAAAACAGTTATTATGGCAGGTGGAAAGGGCACAAGAATCTCCAGCCTGCGCGCAGATATTCCAAAGCCGATGATACCAATATGTGGAAAACCTATATTAGAGCATCAAATTATCTGGCTCAAAGAGCAGGGGTACACAGATATCATTCTTATCATCGGTCATCTTGGAGACTGTATTAGAACATATTTTGGAGACGGAACACAGTTCGGTGTACGCATTACATATATTGTTGAAGATATGCCTTTAGGGACTGCCGGCGCATTATATTATTTAAAATCTGAAATTAATGAAGACTTTTTACTTATCAATGGTGACATCATTTGCGATGTTGCTCTTGATAAATTTTATCGTGCACATAAACAAAGTAACTGTATGGCAACCATCTTGGTTCATCCGAACGACCATCCGTATGACAGCGGTATCATTGTACGGGATCAAACAGGGATCGTAACAAAATGGTATCACAAGGAGGATGAAAAGGGATGGTATAAAAATTGTGTCAATGCTGGTCTGCATTTTCTTTCTGCCTCAATACTGGACTTATTTCAAGAAGTAAAAAAGGTGGATCTGGACCGCGATGTTCTAAAAAAGCTGATTGTTTCCCGAGAACTTTTTGCATATCAATCGCCCGAATATGTAAAAGACATGGGCACACCGGAACGGTATAAGGAAGTAGAAAACGATATAACTTCCGGGAGAGTACACTCTAAAAATTTGAAAAACAAACAAAAAGCCGTCTTTTTTGACAGAGATGGTACAATAAATGAGTATGTGGGTTTCTTGAGAAATATTTCAGATTTTAAGCTAAAATCCGATGCCGTTAATCTTATAAAGAAAGCCAATAGCAACGGTTATCTCGTAATTGTCGTTACAAATCAGCCCGTGATTGCGCGCGGTGAGGTCACCTGGGAAGAACTGGATGAAATTCATAATAAAATGGAAACGCTGCTAGGTGAGCAGGGAGCATATGTTGACGATATATTTATTTGTCCGCATCATCCTGATAAAGGTTTTCCCGGTGAGAGGATTGAGTACAAAATTAGATGTACGTGCAGAAAACCGGAACCCGGAATGATTATCGAGGCAAGCAATCGGTACAACATAGACTTAAAAAACAGTATTATGGTGGGAGATACCGAAAATGATTATCTTGCTGCAAAAGCTGCCGGAATCGGTCGGTACATCGATATCAATAATTGCAAAGCGGTAGAATTATAAAGGTTAGGTGATTAAGATTAAAACAACAAATCCATCAAATTCACAAAAAATGATACGGATTGCACAGATACTAAGTGTTGTGCTTATTCTGTTTGCATATATACTAACACGTAAGTTGATGTTAATATCAGGTCTGATTTGCATAATTTTTATTTTGATGCCGACGAGCTGGAAGGACAAATTTGCACTTTTATTTTTTCTTTTGCCGTTCTCATCTATTTTTAATCTAGGCGAAGACTCGAGAAGCGTTTTTATGCTTTTCAGAATTGCAATATTGGTTTGTTTTGCGATGGAACGAAAACTAATTTTTCGAAGAAATTTCATCATATTAACAATCTTTTTGTTTCTTTACGCATCTGCAACATCGATAGCCAACAATACTGACTTTGCAATAAAAACAGTCAATATTATTCTATGGCTATTGGTTGGTTACGTAATGCAGGTTACAATCACGCAAGAAGATACATTATCTCTTAGTAGAGGAATATCATCAGGCACTATCCTGTCAGGATTGATTGGATTAAATCTGAATATGATTCCAAACTTAAACGCGGAGTTGTCAATCAATGAATTTTCAAATAGCTCAGGTGCAATGACAGCGCGTTTTTCGGGACTATTTGAAGATCCAAATGGATTTTCGATTCTGATTTGTATTTCTCTGTGGGCGATTCTTTTTGAATATAACAAAAAAAGAATTATATTAACAGAATATCTTTTGCGTGCTCTCATTACAACCGTACTTGGCGCTCTTACGATGTCAAAATCTTGTATTTTACTAATGGCAATCTATTGGCTTTATGTCTTGATTTCCAGAAACGATATTAAATTTACCACAAAACTTTTTATCGCTATCGTTATGATTTCCGCATCTGTATATTTTATTTATATGAATACAGAGTGGCTTGAAGCGATGCTTTATCGCTTCTTTGGCGAATCTGAAACACTGGATGCAAATACGTTAACAACAAATCGTTCCAGACTATGGAACATATATATAGATGATATTAATAAAAAGAACGCATGGATTTTTGGAAACGGCATCAATTGTTCGCTTCCTAAAAAAGCAGCTGCCCATAATACAATTTTACAGTGTATTTATAACATTGGCGTAGTTGGTCTTGTATTATATCTTTGCTCTTTTGTCAGCATGTTTGGTTGTAGTCCCATAAACACTACGCGTATATCCAAAATAGAAACAACCGGCGTAATGGCATTATTTTCATTGGTATTATCTGCATTTTTCTTAGATGGTCTTTTTTTGGAATTTTATTATTATTTAATTCCGCTATGTTTTGTATATGGTAAAAATTATATAAATAAAGGCGTGTTACAATGAAAAGAATTATTGGGAAGATATTATATTTTATTGCTTCGAATTTACCGGCTTCACATTCGGTAATCAAATTTGGGCAGCGTAATTTTAGAGCTTCTTGCGGAAAACTTATATTGTCAAAATGTGGTAAAAATATAAATATTGAAAACGGTGCCTATTTTTCGCAATTTGTGGAAGTAGTTTATAATATCAACTTAGGTAGAAACTGTAGAATCAACGGATAAGTTATTATTGGAACTGATCTTATCATGGGACCGAAATGTATTA
>JAZNIA010000037.1:0-4766 GCA_045577195.1 Congzhengia sp. | reverse complement strand
AGCCAGTGCCACAACAAATACCAGCGTTAAAAGGGAGTAGAAGTTATACGGAATGGCACGAATGAAAAGTTCAATGCCGGAATAATCCGTTCCCTTTGTAAATTCAGAAACTGCTGCTGCCCAGGAGGATACCGGAGCAATCATACAAATCGGTGCAGCTGTTGCGTCAATGATGTATGCAAGTTTTGCGCGAGAAATCTTGTGTCTGTCGGTCACGGGACGCATTACACTGCCCACGGTGAGACAGTTAAAGTAGTCATCAATAAAGATGAGTACGCCCAGAACAAAGCTTGCCAGCATTGCGCCAACGCGGGATTTAATGTGCGTTTCTGCCCAGCGGCCAAACGCTGCAGAACCGCCCGCGCGGTTCACCAAGGCAACCATAATACCGAGAATTACCAAAAATGCAAAGATACCTGCCGTACCCGATACCGCTGCGATAATTCCTTCATTTAACAGGTTGTCCAGCGCGGTAATGGGTTTCCAGTTTGCTGTAAGCAAGCCGCCCAGCAGGATACCAATAAAGAGCGAGGAATACACCTCTTTGGTAATCAGCGCCAGGGCAATCGCCAGAAGCGGCGGGAACAATGCCATAAATGTTGAATAGTAGTTACTTTCCGCTGCTACCGTACCTGCACCTGCGCAGGTTTCACATTCCACTTTTTCGTTTGAAAGCGTTTCGCTTTCCGCAAGCCCGGTTATCGTAACCGTTCCTGCTCCTTCACATGTGCCGCAATCCTCGTCTTCTACAACGCCGAGACCTTCACAGTCCGCACAAGGCAGGGCATGGAAATAACCGTACCCGCCGCAATCGGAGCAGCTGACGGTTGCATTTGTTTTTGCAATCAAAGCACCGGCAATCACGATAACAAATACACAAATAATTGCAATCGTTTTGCCTATCATTCCTTTTTTCACAAAAACGCCTCCTTTTCATTTTTTACTTTTTCCGTCGGATATAAAAAAAGCACATCGGCAAAATGAGAAACGCCGGTATGCTTTGGTTCCGTTCTTTTCATAAATAACCGATAGCGCTCCACATTCTGTGACAGTTTGCTGCATATTCTGCAGCACCCCAGCAAAAAGGTATGGGCAAAGACCTTCTAGCTTCGGCAAAAACACCTTTCCCGCCCCGCCGGCTTGCCCGCCATTTCGCGTTTGGTACTGATTGTTTTTGCGCCTCTATCCAATATCCGCTTTTAAAGATTATCTACATATTATCATATCTCGACTAAATATGTCAACATTTTTTCCTGATATTTCAAAAAACGACGCAAAAATCGCGTCTAAGCTAGTGCTCAGACGCGATATGTAATACAGAAGATTAGAACAGTTCGCTGACAGAACCGTCCCCGTAAATTCTTCTGATTGCCTCAGCAAACAGAGATGCCACAGATAAAGTTTTGATTTTGTCAATTTTCTTATCTTCAGGGAGTGCGATGGTATCTAGGATTACCAGTTCTTTGATGGGGCAATTTTCAATGCGCTCCATTGCAGGACCTGACAGCACGCCATGGCTGCAGCAAGCATAAACTTCCTTTGCGCCGCGTTCAGCCAGAGCTGTAGCACCGTTTGTGATGGTGCCTGCGGTGTCAATCATATCGTCAACCAAAATAACCTTCTTATCCTTAATATCACCAATGATGTTCATAACCTCAGAAACGTTCGGTTTCGGACGACGCTTGTCAATAATAGCAATCGGAACATCTAACTTCGATGCAAAGTTTCTTGCACGCGTTACACTGCCGAGGTCAGGAGATACCACAACCAAATCTTCACGGTTCGGGAATTTTTCCAGATAGTACTGTGCCAGTGTTGTGCCGCCTAAAAGATGGTCAACCGGAATATTAAAGAATCCCTGAATCTGCGCTGCATGCAGGTCCATGGTGAGCACGCGGTCAGCACCTGCAGCAGTGATCAGATCTGCAACAAGTTTTGCAGAAATCGGATCTCTCGCTTTGGATTTTCTATCCTGTCTTGCATAGCCGAAATACGGCATAACAGCTGTAATTCTGGAAGCAGATGCACGCTTTAACGCGTCAATCATAATTAAAAGCTCCATCAAGTTGTTATTCACGGGATTGGAGGTAGACTGAACAACAAACACGTCCGAGCCTCTGACCGTTTCGTAAATGTTAACAGAAATTTCGCCATCAGAAAACATGTTTACTTCCGCCTTACCGAGCGATAGTCCAAGCTCCTTTGCAATTTTTCCCGCCAGGTTACGGTTCGCATTGCAAGCGAAAATTTTTACATCCTTACCGTGGTTAATCATTTGTGATACTCCCCTCTTTGTTGTAGAAAATATATTTCATTTTATTCTTTTTTATAAATCGTTAACAGATTTCGTCAAACGAATATCGGTACCGATAAAATGCAAAAGCATGTAGTGCCCCACGATTCTAGAGGCAACACGTTCTGTATATTTTTTCTCAATCTCCACAATCGGAAGATTGGAATTAATTACCGTTTTCTTTCCGCTGATTAAGCGGGAATTGATAATGTCAAACAACGCCGCTGTGGTATATTGGGTAGAAAATTCGCTGCCTAAGTCATCTAATATTAAAAGGTCACAAGAGTAAAGCTTATCTGCTTTAAATTTTAGCTTATCTGTGTCTTCCGTGCGCTTAAACTTTAACTCCTCCAGCATGGAAAAGGTCTGATACGCTGTTTCATAAATCACAGAGTAGCCTTTTTTGAGAAGCTCTTTTGCAATACAGGTAGAAAGAAATGTTTTTCCCAGCCCCGGTGCGCCCCAGAAAAACAGATTCTTATCTGCTGTTTCAAAGTTTTGCACAAAGGCCTTGCACTGATTTAAAATCGCCTCCATATGCATGCGGGGTGAAATGCCATACGCCCCTGCTTCTTGACTCTCGGAATAGAGTGACAAATCAAAGGTCTGGAAGCTCTGGTCCTTAAGCTGAGCAGATAGGTTAGACTGTTCATACGCCTTTAAGATTAACTTGCGGCGATAACAGTCGCAAGGCGATGTTCCGACTGCGCCGGTATCGCGGCATTTGCTGCACTGAAATCGCTCGGATAGTTCGTCCTTTGAAAACCCGTTTTCCAAAAGAAGCATTTCCCGCTCTTTTAAGAGCTTTTTCTGTCCGTCTCGGAGAATAGCAATTTTGCCTGCCACATCGCCGCCGGAAAGCGCGATTTTATAAAGCTTTAGTCCTAAGCTTTTGATTTCTGCATCAATTGCCTCTGCTTGCGGCACCTGTGAAAACACACGCTGACGCCTCAGCTTTAGCTCTTCCTCGTTTTGTCTGCGAATGGCTTCATACTCGTTTTCTATTTCTCTGTAAAGCTCTGCGTCATACGCCATGCTCTTCACCGCCCTTTTTCGTCACATTCAAAAAAGTTCTGCGTTCGATTTCTTCATAATTATATCGGGACCTTTGCGGATTGCTTAATTGAGACTGGTTTAATTTTCCAGGCGTTACATCCGTTTTTTGCCCATTTTTCCGGTTTTCCAAAATACGGTTCATGTACCCAAACGCTACTTTTCCCGTGTTTTCCACGGTTATTTCATAGGCACTTTTGATGTCTTCAAGCTGCACTTTTAATTCATTCTGCCATTTATTGATGTATTCCAGTTCTTTTGTGGTAAGCTTTCGTTCATTGGCACCGATGATGCGGCGCACCTGAGACGAAAAGGCAAGGAGCGATTCACGCTTTTTGATATACTGCTTGGCTTTGGAAGCAGAGTCCACGCCGAATTCCGACCATTTCTGCGCCTCGCGCTCCAGTTTACGCATCGTGGTTTTTCCTTTGGATGCAAAGTATTCTACCATTACCACAATCACTTCTGCAGGCAATCCGTAGTAATCATACATAGAATACAAAAGCTCAATATCGGTTGACGAAAGATTTTTGCCCAAAAGACTACTCACAATTTTATAGGTTTGGGCAAGCTTGGAGTTTTCCGCAATGCGTTTGCTGATTTCGCCGCCTTTATAAGAGGGACGAAAATCACTCTGCCGCGTTTTCAGCTTAACATCAAAGATAAACTCAATGTCAAACTCCTCGTCACTGATGCTGGTAAAGTTATGTACCTTCATAAGCCCTTCTGACACGCAGAACAAAAAGGCGTTTACAACGTCCATAATATTCATATGCAGGCTGTCTGCAATGAATCCGTTGGAAATGTCGGTCTTTCCCTTATAATACTGCCCCAGTGCATACAGATAGACAGCGAGATAAGCGGTATTTCCGGTCCGTATTAACTTTTCACAAGCCGCTTCGGGCACACGGATATAATCCGTTTCCGGCCCGACAGAAATCGGGTTTACAATCATTTTCTCACCATCATATCAAACTTTTTTCATCTAGCCTTATTTAGTATAACACAAAATTTTCGGTTTGTAAACATTCTGAAACAATTTTCGTCAAATTTCAAAAAAATACAGAAAATGGGCGCAAAAAAGAGTACCGCGTCAGCAAAAATGCAGTAACGCGGCACCCTAAAAAGACAGTTTAAATTATTTACGCAGACCAAGTTTTTCGATAATTGCACGGTATCTTTCAATGTCAACCTTCATCAGGTACTTCAAAAGGCCGCGACGCTGACCAACCATTTTTAAAAGGCCGCGTCTGGAGTGATGGTCCTTTTTGAACATTTTGAGGTGTTCGTTCAGGTGGTTGATTCTTTCGGTCAGAATTGCAATCTGAACCTCCGGAGAACCTGTGTCACTTTCGTGCAGTTTGTACTTTGCGATAATTTCCTGTTTTACTTCCGGTCTCATAATAGACCCTCCTCTAAA
>JAZNIA010000036.1:0-3750 GCA_045577195.1 Congzhengia sp. | reverse complement strand
TTTCGCAAAAGTGAAGTAAAGTTTGCCACTCTGCCGCAAGGCAGAACTTCACTTACGGAGTAAACTTCACTATCAAAGATAACTTCACTTGCCGTCAGGCAAACTTAATTAATGATTTCATCTTCGATGAAATCATTATAGCACATTTTCATCTACTTTTCAATGTTGAATTATTCCACCCGCAAGCTTTGTCGCAAACTTTTTTGCATTCGACACCACATTCCGACAGTTTCCTTGCGCCGGACATAGTATAATATTGCTTAGGAAAGCAAAAGAAAGCGAGGCGGATAGAATTGTTGTTGAATGTTTATGTTGATGTTTTATTCATTATCAACTTTATTTGCGACTACATTCTTTTGTCAGTCACTTCGTTTTTTCTAAAACGACGGGTACGGACAGGAAGATTAATTACGGGTGCGGCGGTTGGTGCCCTATATGCCGCCCTTGTTTTTTTTATGCCTATGACAAGCGTTTTACTGCTGCCGTTGTCACTTGCCATATCACTTCTTATGCTTCTGATTACATTTGGCGCAAAAAGGATTTCCTTGTTTTTTAAAAACATCGCCGTATTCTATCTGGTATCCTTCGTCATTTCCGGCGCGGGTTTTGCGCTTCTTTCTCTGGCAAACCAAAGATTTGGTATAAACTTTTTTATGAGCGCCGGCATCGTTTATGCCGACATCAATGCCTATCAGCTTCTGATCTCCTTCATATGTGCGGTTTTAGTGCTCCATTTTGCATGCGGGTACATACGAAAGCTACGAATAAAATCGCATTTTATCTACAATGTAACCATTCAAAAAAACGGAAAAGAAGTGACCGATACAGCACTTTTAGATACAGGTAATTTTTTAAAGGAACCGCTTTCCCAAAAAAGCGTTTTGATAGCAGAATGGGAAACAGTATCCAAGCTATTTCCGCAAAATACCTTGTCAGAATGTGTGGCAGAAAACCCGACAGAGTTCACCTATATACCCTGCCGTACAGTCAGCGGGCGCGGTGGATTGTTTGCCTTTGTGCCGGATGCCGTATCTGCCGACGGCACACCATACCCGGAAGCTTTCTATGTGGGAATTTCAGAAAAATCCTTAGATAAAGACGGAAGTTACCGTATTATTTTGCCAAATACCGCACTTCGTCCCGAGAGGACAGAAAGGATGTAAATCATGAATTTTCTCAGGCATCTGCTTGATATACTGCTCGATAAGCTGCGACGCATCTTTGCCGCAGAAGGGCATTTTATCGGAAGCCATGAGGTTTTGCCTCCACCACTTTCTTCCGAAGAGGAGGCTCGTGCCATCTCTGAACTAAATAGCGAAAGTCGGGACAGTGCCAGAAAGACACTGATTGAACATAACCTTCGTCTGGTTGTGTATGTTGCACGGAAATTTGAAAATACCGGTGTTGCCACAGAGGATTTGATTTCCATTGGTTCCATCGGGCTGATTAAAGCAATCAACACCTTCAACGCCGACAAAAATATCAAGCTTGCAACCTACGCCTCCCGATGCATTGAAAACGAAATTCTGATGTTTCTTCGAAAAATTCATAACCAGAAAACAGAGATTTCATTAAACGAACCACTCAACACCGATTGGGACGGAAACGAGCTTCTGCTCTCTGACATTTTAGGTACAGACAGTGACGATGTGTACAAAAGCATTGAAGACGAGGTAGACAGAAAGCTGCTCCACGCCGCCATTGAAAAACTAGAAAGGCGCGAACGAATGATTATGGAGCTGCGGTTTGGTTTATCCGGCAGGGAGGAAAAAACACAAAAAGAGGTTGCCGATATGCTGGGTATTTCCCAATCCTATATCTCCCGACTGGAAAAACGGATCATCGAACGACTAAAAAAAGAAATCACAAAACAAGTGATGTGATACGCAAAACAAAGGGCTTCCCCGATGGGGAAGCCCTTTGTTTTATCTATTCTTTTTTGGTCATCAGTTCTCCAATTTTGTACACATCTCCTGCGCCCATGGTAATCACCAAATCGCCGGGCTTTGCGTTTTCACAAAAATATGCAGATATATCCGAAAACTCTTTCATGTAAATTGCATTCTTGCTATAGCTATTTACCGCGTCAACCAAATCCTTTGCGTGAATGAGTCCGTTGTCCTTTTCCCTTGCGGCATAAATATCCGTAATAACCAAATGGTCACAGTCTGCAAATGATACCGAAAACTCATTTTTCAGCGCCAGAGAACGCGTGTAGGTATGCGGCTGGAACACACACCAAACTTTATGTCCTTTTGCTACTGCCCGCGCCGCTTTCAGCGTCGCCTTTACCTCTGTGGGATGATGGGCATAATCGTCTATTACTTTTGCACCGTTTACTTCGCCCTTTTGTTCAAAACGACGGTTTGTGCCCTGAAAAGACAAAAGACCCTTTTGAATCGCATCACCACAAACACCTAATAAATCTGCCGCCGCTGTTACCGCCAAAGCGTTTTTCACATTGTGCATGCCAGGCACATTTAGCTTGATGTGGAGATACATCTCGCCTCGTCTTATAATATCAAATTCTCCAAATCCGTCCTCACCAAATACAATATTTTTTGCAACGTAATCCGCATCTATCGCTTCCGTACCGAACGAAACCACGCGTTTTCCGCAACCGTCTATCGTTCTTTTTACATTTTCATCATCGAAGTTTGCAATCACAGCACCCGCATCCGGTGTTTTTGCTACAAACGTTTTAAAGCAATCAATAATATCGTCCAAATCCCTAAAAAAGTCTAAATGGTCTTCTTCAATGTTTAAAATGATGCTGTAAAGCGGGAAAAATTTTAAAAAACTTGCGCAGTATTCACACGCCTCTGTTACAAAATAGTCCTTTCCGCCGTCCCGCAGATTACCGCCGATTAAAGGAAGGACACCGCCGACTAAAATTGTAGGGTCTAAGTCTGCCCCAACCAGAACATGTGCAAGCATAGAGGTCGCGGTAGTCTTTCCGTGCGTACCGCTTACCGCAACAGGGTATTTGTAATTTTTCATCATCGCGCCCAAAAGCGTTGCGCGTTCGATTGCAGGGATTCCCAGCTTTTCTGCCGCAACCAGTTCAGGATTATCTTTTTTGACCGCTGCGGTGTACACCACAAGTCCTGCGCCGTTTACATTTTCTTCTTTATGCCCGATTGTAACCGAAATCCCCATCTCCATCAGCATGCGGGTAGTCTCGCTCTCTTTAAAATCAGAGCCGGCAACCCGGTATCCGTCATTTTTCAGGATATGCGCCAAGGCACTCATACTGATTCCGCCAATTCCAACAAAAAACACTTGTTTTTCCTTGTCTATGTTCGTTAAATCAAATGCAGTCATATCTACAAAACCTCTCGTTTTCTCCGTCAGATTATACCTTTCTTTCTATATTATATATCAAACCCCCTGAAAATAAAAGTCTTTTTTTGAAAATATGTATAATTTTTGATTTTTCTTCCAAAAATAGTATCAATACTTTTGCAAAAGGAGCATACGATTTATGGACATTACGGATATCAGAATCAGAAAAATCAACTTAGACTCAAAAATGAAAGCAATCGTGTCAGTCACCTTTGACAATTCATTGGTGGTACACGATATTAAAGTGATCGAGGGAGCAGACAAGCTGTTCGTTGCAATGCCGAGTCGCAAAACACCCGAGGGGGAATACAAAGACATTGCCCACCCCATTAACTCGGATATGCGCGACACGTTAGAGGCTTATATTTTAGAAAAATATCAGACAGCACTCATTAACGAAACAGA
>JAZNIA010000035.1:0-4846 GCA_045577195.1 Congzhengia sp. | reverse complement strand
TGGTATTATCAACGCCCTCAGACATAAAAATATCATAGATTCTGCGCCAAACCTGCACGTAAATTTCCGGATCGGTCAGGCACGCAGCTCCACTATAGCTGGTCCAGTCAGAGTTCATTTCATTGTTTAAACGAAACAGCACGGGGTGACCGAAACCTTTGATGTCCCGCGCCATTTTGCGCAGTTTTTCATCATGCAAGCCGTCAAGCACATCAAAAACAGGATTGTGCCCCTCTAAATTTTCGTTCATCACCGTTGCGGTCTGAAGAGTCAGTTCAATGATTTTTCCCTCTTCATAAGCCGTTTGCATACCCGCTACGGGGATTTCATCGAAGTGGTAGGTGTATTCTAAAACACCGTCAAACTTCGCCCCGATTTTCTCTTCCAGCGCATGAATATCCGTAAAATCGTTTCCGCCAACGGCTCTGGGCGTAAAAATACCCCACTTGCACCGCTCAGATGCGGTCAATGACGCATAAAGCGCACGCGTTTCCTCGTTCCAGTTTGTAGGAAGCTCGGGTTTAAAGTCTGTAAAGGTGTCGGAAATACCCTTTACTTCCACATCGGTGCTAAAGGAGTTTAGCGTGTTATAAACCTCTTGCATCAATTCGTCTGTATACGCATCGCTTTTAAACATCACGCGGTAAAACACAATCGTGTCGGTGTAAATATAGGTATATACATAGGTGTTGTCTTTGATTTCGCTCCCCGCAGCAGGCGTTCTCGACAACGCCACAATCTGAACAGGAAAATCACCGATTTGCTCAAATTTGTTTTGATGCACGGTAATATTGTTTTCCCGGATAAAGGTTTCGTCCAGCATATATTTGTGAAAGTAGTCTGCAACATATTGCTTGCTGTTTTCCACGCCCTCGGGATAGGTGGAATACTCTTTTGAAATCACTGCAGAGAAAGCCTCACACGTTACGGGAATGTATTCCTGCGCAGCGAAAAAATCAAACTGCGCATCGCGCGGAAAGCCTAAAGCAAAACCGCGGGAATGGTTAATTAAATACGTTCTGTTGTTTCCAACCTGCACCTCGCGTACATCACAGTTTGTAAAATCCACCTCATCCACACGATAGCAGGGCACATTGTTCTGATAATAGATATGATAGGGAAATCTGTCAGGGAACCAGCGGTTTAACCGGTCGCGCACTGCGTATTTTACCGTCGGCACATGCATCACCGCAAGATATGCTGCAAAAAGAAGCAAAATCGCTGCAAAAAGCACGCAAAATGTCTTGTTCCGAAACAGTTTTTTGATAAATCCTGAGATGTTTTCCATACGCTGATTCCTCCCTGTAAATTCCAATCAATTTTATCACAAATGCCAAACGTTGTCAACTGCAGCAAGGCTTAAGCTGAGCTATAAGCCAACTGCTTTTTGCATGGGTGAAAGCCATAAATTTTTGCCCGATTATCCTATTGACGAAATGAGGATTATTTTATATAATGAGTGGGTATGATAAACTATTGCAAAACAAATTGTGTATGGGGTATCACCCATCATACAAAGGATGAAAAAAATGATTGAATTTAGTCCCATTACTTTAGAAAATAAACCGCTCTACGAGCGTTATCTGTTTGACGGAAACGAGCGCGGCTGCGAATATTCTTTTGCGAACCTTTACATGTGGGGACGGCAAAGTGCCGCTATTTTGCATGAGCACGTTGTGCTGTTCTCGCAGTATAACCGCCGCAGTGTGTACCCGTTTCCCGTTGGAACGGGAGACAAAAAGGCTGTGCTTGACGCAATCATTGCCGATGCAAAGGAGCGCGGAATTCCCTGCCGTCTGACCGGACTGGGAGCACAGGAAAAACAGATTTTAGAATCGCTTTACCCCGGCATGTTTCGGTTTCACTGTGACAGAGATTTCTTTGATTATGTATATGATATTAACGATTTGTCTGACCTCAGGGGCAAAAAGTATCACGGAAAACGAAATCACCTGAATCGGTTTTATGCTGCTGTTCCGCACTATACCGTTGCACAGCTTAGCGACCAGAACCTATCGCTCGCCACGGAAATGATACACAATTGGTATGAGGAGAAACAAAAAGAAAGTCCCGAATCAGATTTTCAGATGGAGAAAATTGCGCTTCAAAAAGCGTTTCGTCACTATAAGGAGCTGGACATGGAGGGGCTGATGCTTTTAGATGGCGAACGCATTTTGGCAGTAACGCTGGGAAGTCACACCTCAGAAAATACCATTGACGTGCATTTTGAAAAAGCGCGCAGAGATGTAGATGGTGCCTATGCGGCAATCAACTGTGAATTTGCCCGTTTTATCCGAAACAAATTCCCCAACATTCAGTTTTTAAACCGCGAAGATGATATGGGGCTTGCAGGACTGCGCAAGGCAAAAGAGAGCTATTATCCCCATCACATGGTTGAAAAGTGCTGGGCATGCCGATTGGAGGAAGGGTATGAATATTAATGCGCCGCAAAGCCATCAGTTCCCTGCCCTGCGCAAATTATGGAAAGAAGCGTTTGGTGATACCGATGCCTTTCTCGACAGTTTTGCGCAAACTGCATTTTCTAAAAATCGTGCACGCTGCATGATGTCCGGCGACGAGGCTGCGTGCGCACTTTACTGGTTTGACTGTTTGCACCACGGAAAACCGATTGCGTATCTCTACGCTGTCGCAACTGCAAAGGCGTACCGTCATCAAGGGTTGTGCCACAAACTGATGGAGGACACGCATTATCATTTAGAAAGGTGTGGCTACGAGGGCGCAATTCTTGTGCCGGGAAATCAATCTCTTTTTGACTTGTACCAGAGCATGGGGTATAAAACCTGCAGCGGTATCCATGCGTTTCAATGCACCGCCGGAGAAAAAGCTACAGTAATCAGGCAAATCCAAAAAGAAGAATATGCAAAAATCAGAAGAGCACTTCTGCCGGCAGGCGGCGTGGTTCAGGAAAAAGAGAATCTCGACTTTTTGGAAACACAAGCGCATTTTTATACAGGACCTGGCTTTTTGCTCGCGGCACGTAAAGATGCAGATTCGCTCTATGGCATAGAACTTTTGGGAGACGAAAATGCCGCGCCGGGTATTGTATCCGCTTTCGGATGTTCCGAGGGGAGATTTCGCGTCCCCGGAGACGGCACCCCCTTTGCAATGTACCGCTCTCTTGGTAACAGTACGCTTCCGCCTCCTGCGTATTTCGGACTGGCATTTGATTCTTAAAAAAATGGCAACAAAAAAACAGGACAGACCATATGATCTGTCCTGTTTTTTTATTTTTTCGGGAAACTATCTTTTAAACCAACTACGCGGTTAAAGGTATTTTCATATTTGGTATCCTTGACATAGTATCCGTCGCGGACAAACTGGAATTTTTCACCCTGCTTGCAATCTGCAGCGCAGGCTTCCACCAGTGCGCCGTCTAAAATTTTCAAGGATTCGGGATTTAAAAAGTCCGTGTAATCCTTTCCTTCCGGAAGCTCGGATGGGTTTTCCAGCGTCGTAAGCTGCTCATAAAGACGCAGGGTTGTTTTCGTTGCATTTTTGGCAGAAAGCCAGTGAATCGTTCCTTTTACCTTGCGACCGTCAACGGGGTTTCCGTTTTTGGTTTCCAGGTCAGCGGTGCAACGGATTTGGGCAATCGTACCATCTGCATTTTTTACGATTTCTTCGCATTTGATGATATATGCACCCATCAGGCGAACCTCGCCTTCCGGTTTTAAGCGGAAGAATTTCGGAGGGGGAACCTCTGCAAAATCGCTTTCGTCAATATAAAGCTCACGGGTAAAGAGCACGGAGCGGGTTCCCAGTTCGGGTTTTTGCGGATGATTGGAAATCTCAAAGGTTTCCTCTAAATCCTCCGGATAGTTCGTGATAACCACCTTGATGGGTTTTTGAATTGCTATCCGGCGGAGAGCTGTTTCATTGAGTTCATCACGGATACAAGCCTCCAGCTGACGGATGTCAATTAAATTTTCTGATTTAGCAACGCCCGCTTCTTCTACAAAACGCAGGATAGACGAGCCGGAATATCCTCTGCGGCGCAAACCGCACAGGGTGGGCATTCTGGGATCGTCCCACCCGTCAACAGCTCCGCTTTCCACCAAGCCGCGCAAAAACCGCTTGGAAAGGACGGTATAGGTCAGGTTCATTCTTGCAAACTCAATCTGACGAGGGAATCCAGCATAGGGTTTGGGTACGCTTACATTGTCGATTACCCAGTTGTACAGCGGTCTGTGAATTTCATAGTTAATATCGCAGAGGGAATGGGTGATGCCCTCTAAAGCGTCCTGAATGGGGTGCGCAAAATCATAGAGCGGGTAGATACACCACTGATTTCCCTGACGGTGGTGATCCACGTGACGAATGCGGTAAATCGCGGGGTCACGGAGCCAGAAGTTGGGAGATGCCAAATCAATTTTTGCCCGCAGGGTGTATGCCCCGTCAGGGAATTCTCCGTTTTTCATGCGCTCAAACAAATCCAGACTTTCTTCAATCGGTCTGTCACGATAGGGGGATACGGCAGGCGTTTTGGTGTCGCCGCAGTATTTGGGATCGCGCATTTCTTCCGGAGAAAGCGCGCACACATAAGCCAATCCCTTTTTGATTAGCTCCACAGCAAACTCATAGTCCTGCTGGAAATAGTCAGAACCGTAGAAAAAGCGGTCCTCCCAGTCGAATCCCAACCAGTGAATATCTTCCTTAATTGCATCTACATATTCCGTATCCTCTTTGGAGGGGTTGGTATCGTCCATACGCAGATTACAAATTCCGCCAAAACGGCGCGCCATACCAAAGTCAATCGCCATCGCCTTGCAATGACCGATGTGCAGATACCCGTTCGGTTCCGGCGGGAAGCGGGTGTGCACCTGCA
>JAZNIA010000034.1:0-3815 GCA_045577195.1 Congzhengia sp. | reverse complement strand
GAACGCCGCTGATGCTCCAGTTGATTGTGATTTTCTATGGACCGGGACTTATCGGCACCTGGGCTACAGAAATGGTTTCCAAGGGCATATACTCCGGATTTTTGATGGAATGGCTCGCTACATGGAAGGTGTTTGACCGTTTCTTTGCGGTGATGCTCGCCTTTGTCATTAACTACGCCTGCTATTTTTCCGAAATCTACCGTGGCGGAATCGAGAGCATTCCCAAGGGTCAGTATGCGGCAGGTCAGGTTCTCGGCATGTCAAAGGCGCAGATTTTCTTTAAGGTTGTGCTTTTGCAGGTAATCAAGCGGATTGTTCCGCCTATGAGCAACGAAATCATCACACTGGTTAAAGATACGTCCTTGGCAAGAATCGTTATGGTATATGAAATCATCTGGAGTGCACAGAAGTTTATCAAGTCAGACGGGTTGCTCTGGCCGCTCTTTTACACGGCGATTTACTATCTCGTGTTCTGCGGTTTGCTGACCTTGCTGTTCGGCAAGCTCGAAAAGAAGCTGAACTATTATAAAGGTTAGGCAGAAAGGAGAAGGTGCACGATATGGCAATTTTAGAAATAAACAATCTGGTGAAAAGCTTCGACAAAACAGAAGTTTTAAAAGGCGTTTCCTTTTCCATGGAACAGGGCGAGGTGGTATCCATCATCGGCTCATCGGGCAGTGGTAAAACAACGCTTTTGCGCTGCATTAACTTTTTAGAAAAGGCAAACGCAGGAACCATTGTGTTAGACGGCGAAACCGTGTTTGACGGTAGTCAGATCAAAAATCTGTCTGCAAGCGAAATTCGGAAAAATCAGTTAAAGTTTGGTTTTGTCTTTCAGTCGTTTAATCTGTTTCCCCAATACACCGCGCTGGAAAACGTGATGCTGGCGCCAAAGCTTCTGGCAAAGGAACGACCGGATTTTAAAGCAAACAAAAAAGCAATATACCAGGAAATTGAACAAAACGCAAAATCGTTAATGGACAGAGCGGGACTTTCGGATAAATATGATAATTACCCTTGTCAGCTTTCCGGCGGTCAGCAGCAGCGCGTTGCAATTTGCCGCGCCTTAGCACTGAACCCGAAAATCATGCTGTTTGACGAACCCACCTCTGCATTGGACCCCGAAATCACAAACGAGGTGTTAAAGGTAATTAAGTCGCTAGCGGACGACGGCATGACCATGATTATCGTAACGCATGAAATGTATTTTGCGAAAAATATTTCCGACCGCATCATTTTCATGGACGGCGGCGTCATTGCAGAAGAGGGCACACCCCAGCAAATTTTCGACAACCCGCAAAACGAGCGTACCCGCGAGTTTATCGCAAGCTTTGCGTCGCAAAGAGGAGAATCCTAAAAAATATAAAGAAAATATGGAGCGGACAGCCTCTTTGGCTGTCCGCTATTTTTGTACAGACCAAGGGAGCCGTAGCATGATAAAATCCTTTTGCTACAACTCTTTTTTGTTCGCAGCGATGCAAAAAGCCCCCGCAAAATATTTTGCGGGGGCTTTCTAATAGCTTTAATTAGTCAGCCATTCTTTTATAGTTTTCGTATCTCTCTAAGAGATCTTTTTCTGCTTTTGTGAAGAGTTCTTCCGCAACATCCGGATACGCCTGCTTGAGCATGAGGTATCTGTTTTCACCTTCCATGAACTCACGAACAGAGCCTGTGGGTTCTTTGGAATCGAGGATGAAGGGGTTCTTGCCCTCTTCTTTGAGCAGCGGGTTGTATCTCCACAGATGCCAGTAACCGCTTTCCACTGCTTTCTTTTCTTCTGCAATGGAGTTTGCCATGTTACCCTTAGACTTAATACCATGGTTGATACAAGGAGCGTAAGCAATTACAAGGGACGGACCCGGATAGCTTTCTGCTTCCTGAATTGCCTTAATGGTCTGCGCCGGGCTTGCACCCAGAGCGATCTGCGCAACATACACATAACCATACGTTGTAGCAATCATGCCTAAGTCTTTCTTCTTCACTTTCTTACCGGACGCTGCAAATTTTGCAACAGCAGCTGTCGGAGTTGCTTTTGAAGACTGACCGCCTGTGTTGGAGTAAACTTCTGTATCTACAACGAAGATGTTGATGTCTTCGCCGGAAGCGATCACGTGATCTAAGCCGCCGTAACCAATATCGTAAGCCCAGCCGTCGCCGCCGAACGCCCAGTTGGAGCGTTTTACTAAGAAGTCACATCTTTCAGCGACGTCTTTCACGCCCGGAACGGTCATGTCAGCATCCTTGATTAAGGCTTCGATGTCTTTTGCTGCAGCCTTGGAAGCTTCTGCATTGTTCATGCCTTCGATCCAAGCTTTAAACGCATCAGCAAGTTTTGCATCTACGCCTGCTTCGATTGCTTCCTTCATTTTTTCTGCCATGGTTTCTCTGATCTTTCTGACAGCGATTGTCATACCCAGACCAAATTCAGCGTTGTCCTCAAAGAGGGAGTTTGCCCAAGCGGGACCTTTGCCTTCAGCATTTGTTGTGTAAGGCATAGAGGGTGCGGAGCCACCCCAGATGGAGGTACAGCCTGTTGCGTTTGCAACCATCATTCTGTCACCAAAGAGCTGAGTGATGAGCTTGATATAAGGTGTTTCACCACAACCTGCACAAGCGCCGGAGAACTCGAGCATCGGCTGGCAGAACTGAGAACCTTTTACAGTGCCCTTGTTCATCAAATCGTCTTTTACGGAAACTGTCATTGCAAAATCCCAGTTTTCAGCGTCTTTTTCAACGGCACTGTCTACCGGAATCATGGTCAGCGCGTCAACCGGACAGGTGTTGGGACAAACGCCACAACCCAAGCAGTCTCTCGGGCTAACCTGAATGCGATACTTAAGACCTGCAAGCTGCGGACCCTTTGCATCAGTTAATTTAAAGGATTCAGGAGCTTTTGCTGCTTCTTCCTCGTTTAGAAGAACGGGACGGATTGCAGCGTGCGGGCAAACCAGAGAACACTGGTTACACTGGATACATTTATCCATGTTCCATTCCGGAACGCTAACAGCAACGGTACGTTTTTCGTATTTGGAGGTTCCCTGCATGAAGGTACCATCCTCGATGCCTGTAAATGTGCTTACGGGGAGCTTGTTGCCGCGCTGTGCGTTAACCGGCTCAACAATGTTTTTGATAAATGCCGGAACATCTCTCTCTTCCGCTACATCGTCCTTTGCATCCTTCCAGGAAGCAGGAACATCGATTTTTACAATCGCGTCAAGCGCCTTGTCAACAGCCTCACAGTTCATAGAGACAATCTTGTCACCTTTTTTACCGTAGGTCTTTTTGATTGCGTCTTTTAAAAGCGGAATTGCTTCATCCAGCGGAATAACCTCAGAAAGCTTAAAGAACGCAGACTGGGTAACCATGTTGATTCTTCCGCCGAGACCAATAGAGGACGCAATATCAACCGCGTTGATGATATAGAACTGAATATCGTTTTCAGCAATGTATCTCTTCATAGCGCCGGGGAGTCTTTCCTCGAGCTCTTCGGGAGACCATACGCAGTTTAAGAGGAACGTACCACCTTTTTTGAGGCCCTCTAAAATATCGTACTGATAGATATATGCAGGCTTGTGACAAGCAATGTAATCGGCCTCGTCTAACAAATAGGTAGACTTAATAGGCTTTTTACCGAAACGGAGGTGAGACATGGTAACACCACCGGATTTTTTGGAGTCGTAATCAAAGTAAGCCTGTGCATACAAATCGGTGTTGTCACCGATGATTTTGATAGCATCTTTATTTGCGCCAACGGTACCGTCGGAACCAAAGCCCCAGAACTTACAACGCGTCGCACCCTCGGGAGCTGCGTTGAT
>JAZNIA010000033.1:0-3482 GCA_045577195.1 Congzhengia sp. | reverse complement strand
ACATCGGTATTACGGGATTTTTATTATATGCCATCAAAATACTATGTTGAAATAGAAAAACAGCAAAAATCTTGAAATGCTTATTTATCGTTTTCTCTGATTTCCACGCGTCTGATTTTGCCGCTGATGGTTTTAGGAAGTTCATCAACAAACTCAACCACTCTGGGATATTTGTAGGGAGCGGTGTGGGTTTTAACATATTCCTGAATTTCCTTTTTCAGTGCGTCGCTTCCCTCTGTGCCCTTGGTGAGGACGATGGTAGCCTTTACAATCTGACCGCGTACTTCATCGGGAACCGGTGTAATTGCGCATTCTAATACGTAAGGCAGCTCCATGATAACACTTTCAATTTCAAAGGGACCGATGCGGTATCCGGAGGATTTGATAACGTCGTCAATTCTTCCGACATACCAGAAATATCCGTCCTCATCACGCCATGCAAGATCGCCTGTGTGATACACATCATCGTGCCATGCCTTTTTGGTGTTTTCCTCGTCACCGTAGTATCCCATAAAGAGGCCGCAGGGGGCACCGTCTTTGGTCTTTACGACGATTTCGCCTGTTTCACCGACTCCGGCACTCGTTCCGTCGTCTAAGACAATGTCCATATTATAAAGAGGAGAGGGTCTGCCCATTGCTCCGGGTTTTGCAACCATGCCGCGCAGGGTAGCAACGGTAAGCGTTGTTTCCGTCTGACCGAATCCCTCCATCAGACGCAGACCGGTTGCCTTTTTCCACTGTTCATATACCTCGGGATTTAATGCCTCACCTGCTGTTGTGGAGTATTCCAAGGAAGATAAGTCATATTTTGACAGATCCTCTTTGATGAAGAACCGATACATCGTCGGGGGCGCACAGAATGTTGTGATGTTATACTTTTTAAACATAGGCAGAATGTCTTCTGCGCTGAATTTATCAAAGTCATATACAAAGACTGCCGCCTCGCACAACCACTGACCATAGAGCTTGCCCCAGAGGGCTTTACCCCAGCCGGTGTCAGAAATGGTGAGGTGGATGCCGTCCGGATTTACGTTGTGCCAGTATTTTGCAGTGATAAAGTGTCCCAGAGGATACTTATGGTTATGGGTTGCAATTTTCGGGTAACCCGTCGTTCCCGATGTAAAGAACATTAAGAGCGGGTCAGAGCCTTTGGCGGAATCCTCTGTTCTTTCATAGACATCGGAAAACTTAAGAATATCTTCATCAAAATTGTGCCAGCCTTCGCGTTTTCCGCCAACCATAATTTTGGTGATGGGCTGATAATTTCTCTCTGCCAGCTCTGCCTGATGAGAAACATCGGAATCCGCGGTGCAAACAATCGCACTTACGCCTGCTGCTTTGTAGCGGTAATCAAAATCATGCTCCACCAGAAGGTGGGTGGCAGGGATTACGATTGCGCCGATTTTATGCAGTGCTAAAATCGAGAACCAGAACTGATAGTGGCGCTTTAATACCAACATAACGCGGTCGCCCTTTTTGATTCCTAAGGAAGCAAAATAATTTGCAGTCATGGAAGAATAGCGGCTGATGTCACGGAAGGTAAAACGCTTTTCTTCCTTTTCCTTGGATATAAAGAGCATTGCCAGCTTATCAGGGCATTTTTCTGCCAAAGCGTCAACACAGTCAAAAGCGAAGTTAAAGCTTTCTTCGTTTGTAAAGGAAATGTCGGCAAGTCTGCCATCTTTGTCCTCAACCGTGTTGATGAACTTACTGCAGACCAGTGCTTCGCTTTGCATATGACTTGCAACGATGGGCGAATCGTCTGCGATATTCTTTTTGTCCTCGTGCTCGGACTCTTTCATTACAATTGCGTAAATTTCAACATCCTCACCGCCAACAGCGGATAATTTGTGAGGAATTGCACTGTTATAGTAAATGGTGTCGCCCGGCTCTAAAATTTCCGTATTGTTTCCAACTGTGATTTTGAGTTTTCCGCGCACTACAATATCAAATTCCTGTCCTTTATGCGAGGAGGCTTTTCCTTCGTCGCCGTTTTCCAGATAGGGAATGATAACGCGGAAAGGCTCTGCGGTTTTCTTTTTAAACATAGAGGCAAGGTTTTTGTATTCATAGCCTTCTTTTCTGGTAATTGGCAGACCACCGCCGCATTTTGTTACTTCGTAGCTGGTCAGCGTGGGGCTTGCACCTTTGAGCAAGTCAGTCGGATCCAGGTTGAAGCACTTCGCGCATTTATAAATAAAGGTGAAACCGAACTCTTTCTCGCCGTTTTCGTAAGCACGGTATTCCTCAACGGTGATATCCGTGTTCTGCGCCATAATTTCTTCCGTGAACCCTAAAATTTCTCTGGCGTTTCGAATTCGGAGCGCCACATCCTTTAAATGCTCATTGTTTTCAACCATAGTTGTTCCTCCTTTTTTAAAATGTGTATTATACTTGTTATTAGAGTAAATCTGCAATATCTAAAATCAAACGTTCAGATTTTTCCCAGCCTAAGCACGGGTCTGTAATGGATTTTCCATAGATTCCGTCTTCGATTTTTTGCGCGCCGTCCTCAATATAGCTTTCAATCATAAATCCCTTGACCAGTTTTTTGATGTCGGCAGAATGTCTGCAGCTATGCAGCACCTCTTTGCAAATACGGATTTGTTCTAAATGCTGCTTGTTGGAATTGGAGTGGTTTGCATCAATCACCAATGCCATATTTTCAAGATTCTTTTCAGCATACATGTTGTAGAGTCGAATCAAATCTTCGTAGTGATAATTCGAGTTTGCCTGACCGTGTTTATTCACAGAACCACGCAAAATTGCGTGCGCATAGGGATTTCCCTCGCTTTCAACTTCCCAGCCACCGTAAATAAAAGTGTGACGGTGCTGTGCAGCAATGATGGAATTGAGCATAACAGAGTAGTCACCGCTGGTGGGGTTTTTCATGCCGACGGGAACAGAAATGCCGCTGGAGGTCAATCTGTGCTGCTGATTTTCAACGGAACGTGCGCCTACAGCAACGTAGGAAAGCAGGTCCGAAAGGTATCTGTAGTTTTCGGGATACAGCATCTCATCCGCACAGAAAAAGCCGGTTTTCGCAATTACATCGGTATGCATTTTGCGAATCGCAAGTATGCCGTGCAGCATATCTGCCTTTTTCGTGGGATCAGGCTGATGAAGCATACCCTTGTACCCATCGCCGGTGGTGCGGGGTTTGTTTGTGTACACTCTTGGAACAATTAAAATCTTGTCCTTTACCTTTTCCTGAACCGAGGCAAGACGCGTACAGTAATCTAAAAGTGCATCTTCGTTATCGGCAGAGCAGGGACCAATCAGCAGAATCAATTTATCGGACTCGCCCGAAAAAATCTGTTTGATTTGTGTGTCACGAATTTCTTTCTGTTTTATGTATTCCGGAAGCAAAGGATAGCGCTTCTTAATTTCTTCCGGTTCCGGAATTTGTCTGATATAATTCATTTGCATGATCAAAACCTCTTTTTAGTGTTCTGTGATTTTATCGCGGACCAAAATTTTTC
>JAZNIA010000032.1:0-6805 GCA_045577195.1 Congzhengia sp. | reverse complement strand
TATCAATATCACCAATTCTGAAAACAATACTATTTCCATTGACAGATAAATTTCTTATAGAACCTTGAGTATCTTTTAAGTAATCAAAGGAATTTACATTCTCACCATCATATAACCACAATTCAAATGCTTTATAATCTGTAGTCTGTTTTGCATTTAAATCTGCACTGATAAGCATTGGAAAACCTACATTATTATCCGTATCAAAATTATGAAATCTAACAATATAGTTACTATTATTTTTACCTTCTAAGTCTTTCAAAACTTCCATAAACTTTTCAGCAGTTTTCAAATCCATTTTAGCATAAGAATTAAATTTACCATCTTGTAACTTTTCTTCTGCTGTTGGTATTTTTTCATTTTCTATCGCTGTTTCAGTGTTTTCGACCGAAATTTCTGAAAGATTTTCTGCTTCTTCTTTTTTATTACAACCTGTAAATAAAACTGATATGATACACATGATAACCATGAAACTCAATATTCCTTTTTTCATAAAGTACCTCCATAAAATTTTTATCGAAAAACACAAAAATTCTTTAAAATCATAAGGTAAAACCTAAGGCGACAGAATTATGGACAATATCATTGTTTTTTACTCCACGCCGTTATCGCGTTACATTGTGCCGTATGTGTTCTTTAAAAATCCAACCAGTTGGGTATTTTTTGATGCACCAGCGATTTTCCACTGGTTGTCCTTTTTGCACACAAAAATTTCAAAAGAGTGCTCCACGCGGGGCTGAAGCTTCACAAATTCTTTATACGCATTTGCCATCACCGTAATATTCATATCATTTTGCTCTAAATCGGTTTTACTCGCAAGCTCCGGATGCTCCTGCGCATATTCGTCCACTTTTCTCTGCATATACTCGCCAACCGCTGTCTCGCTCACGTCTGCGCTAGATACTGTGACGTTTACAACTGCCGTTGTGTTTGACGTTTGTTCTGAGCTGTCAACCGTAAATAGGATGGTTGCACTTAGCGCTTTAAACATAGATTCAACCTGTTTTTTGTATGTATCGGTCTGTACGTATGCACTTTCAAACGTTGATGTGTCAATCCCGTAATCCTTGTTTTCCCCATCCTCCAGACACAAGTTCATCGCATCTAAATTAAATCCGGAGACTGCTGTTAAATATACACTTACACAATTTTCAATTTGTGTTTTATCTTGTCTTCCACATCCTGCAAAAGACGCCGTCAATGCCAAAGTCAAAAGTATCACAATACTCTTATTTATCATTTGTTTCAACACGATTTCACTCCTTATTAGCCCTATTGTATTTATTATATAAAAAACAACAAAAAAAGTCAAATTTTTTGTAAAGTTTGTTACTCAAATTTAATATTTTAAAAATTGACAATTATTTGCTTCTATATTATAATGGTATCAAAAGGAGGAATGCATTATGAAAACATTCAACATTTTACTTAGTTCCATCAACGACATCAAGGCTTTCGTGAACATCGTGAATAAATATGAATTCGATGTAGACCTCACATCCGGCAGATACGTGGTTGATGCAAAGTCCATCATGGGTATCTTCAGTCTTGACCTGAGCAGGCCAATTCAGGTTGACGTTCATGCAGAAAATGAAGCTGCCGATCAATTTGTTGAAGAAATCAAGGCTTATATTCAGTAAGTACAAACAGGAGCTGTGACAAAACGTCACAGCTCCTTGATTTTATTTCAAATATTCTTCGGGATTCACCAGTTCTCCGTCTATTTCAACCTCAAAATGAATATGCGGATCATCCAGCATTTCCAGTTTAGCGCTGTTGCCTGCAGTCCCGATTACATCGCCTGATTTTACCTGCTGTCCCACGGCAACACGATCTTCACTTTCTAAATTAAAAATGGTTGAAACAGCATCGTTTGCGTGTCGAATGGATATGGTATATCCCGTCAGCGCGTCCTGCTCAGCACGAATTACTTCGCCGTCTGCCGGAGCAACCACGTTTGCTCCCTGCTCCGCTTTTATATCAATTCCCGCATGCACGCGCCAATCACCCATGGTTTTGGACTTAACCGGCTCTTTACCGGAGTATGCCTTGATGATTTCTCCCTCTACGGGACGCACAAACGTAACCTGCTTGGACGCAGAAAATAAACCAACCTGCGTTGTTTCCGCCGCCACAATCTCCTGTTTTGTGGCAGGCTCTGTTTCCTGCTTGTCCGGCACGAAAACTTCAGGCTCTTGCGGCACCGCAACCTCTGTTTTTTGCGGTGGTGCGGTTTCTGCCGACTCTTGTGTGAAAACGGGTTCTTGCTCTTCTGTCTTTAGCTGTTGTTCCTCCGACAGGGAGGTTTGCGGCATGCTGACCGACAAAATAACGGCACACAGCGACGCACCAATAATGGTTGCGGCTATGTAGGGCCGCTTTAAGATGGATTTTGCACTGTTGTTCTTAACTTTCACATAGGCTTTTTTCATGTATATCCTTCCTTTCGACCCTATTGTTTGTCATTTTTCCGAAGTTTATACATAAGTTAAACCGAGGTGAAATATATGAGAATCATTTGCACGGACAAAAATTATACATACGAAGTTTTCACGGAAGACTGCAAAAGACTTATACGTGCATTTCCGTTTTTGGAAAACGGCACGATAGGACGTTCCGTTTTAGAAAAGAAAATTCCCTTTTTTCGGTTTGGGAAAGGTGAAAAAAAAATTATTTTGGTCGGTGCGCACCACGGAAAAGAATGGATTACCGCCATGCTCACCATGGCAATGCTTGCGCGGCTCTGCAGCCTTTACAGCGACCGAAAACGGTATGGTGAGCAAAGTCTTACAGACTTTTACCGCACAAGGAGTCTTTATGTGATTCCGATGCTGAATCCGGACGGCGTGAACCTGTGCATCAACGGTTTAACCGACGATATTCCCGTATTTCTTCGTTCCCGTTTAATCGGTATGAACGGCGGCAGTCGCGACTTTGTCGGCAAATGGCAGGCAAATATCCACGGCGTGGATTTAAATCATAACTATGACGCACTCTTTGAAAAGGGAAAGGCGCTGGCATTTGCTGATGGCGTCTATGGCCCCGGCGCGGGACGCTACTCGGGTGATACACCCGAAAGCGAACCGGAATCAAGAGCTTTAGCAGATTTTACGCGTACGCTTTTGCCGGACCTTGTAATTGCCTATCATTCCCAGGGAGAGGAAATTTTCTATAAGTTTAATGGATATAGCGCCCGCGGTGCAGAAAACCTTGCCGCACAAATTGCCCGCAAAACAGGCTATACTTTAATTGAAGCCACGGGATTGACAGATTGCTCCGGCTATAAGGACTGGGTCATTGACCATTTTCGAATTCCCGCTTTTACCATAGAGGTCGGAAAAGGAGAGAATCCGCTTCCCCTTACCCAATTTGATAAAATTCTGGAAGAAAACTTTTCTGCTGTAATCAGCCTGTAAAGCATACACGGACAGAGTCCCTTTCGTATTTCATGTAAAAAGCATGATGTTTCAAAAGGGATTCTGTTATTTTTTATACTTTTTGTGTGTTTCCCCGAGAGCGGTCATTGAGATAATGATAAAACTCCATCAACGCAATCTTTCCCTCTACCGATATATCCGATATGTCCAGTTGCCCATCTTTTGTGATAAACGTTTCCAAATTGCTATCCACATCATCCAACACAGCAGATGATTTCCCTAAAAGATACCCGGCGCGAACATCAAAATGCTCCGCAATACTCTGAATCATTTCCTCATGCGGTACTCTTCTGCCCGTTTCGTAGTTCGCCAGACAGCTCCTGGATATGTTCAGTGCCTGTGCCAACCGTTTTTGTGTTGCACCTGTAAAAATACGCAGTTGTTTTAATCGGTTTGCGAAAAAAACTTGTTCCTCGCGCGTCATCATATACTCCATCTCCATTCTGTCACGCAGGTCCATTGTTAAAAATGCCCCTTTTCTCCTTTGTTGTCTACTATTTTTACTTATACATGCATTTTTCCGACAAAATTCAAGTTTCTTGAACTTTTATCTATATAATAACAAATATTTTTATAAAAATCAATCATAAATTTACAAATGAAACAATTTTTTTGACTTTGAAACATAATGTCACAGAATTTGTGCTGAAATTGCTTTGTTACAAAATAGTAATATTGCTGATATTGACAAATCCCGCTATATTATGATACGATATTTCCAAATAATGTGGATATTCCTAATATTTAGTAATATTAAGAAATGAGATGAGAATTATGGCATGGAAATGCGGAAAATGTGGTATGCCGAACTTTGATGATGTTTGCGCATTGTGCGGCGAACCGAAGCCGGAAAATCCGGAAGAATTTATAGAAAAAGAAAATACACCAGAAGAAGCAGTTGCAGAAGACACTGTTTTGGAGGAGACGGTTGTTGCGCCCGAGTTGGAGCCTGTAGCGGAGCCTGAGGTTGAACCCGTAGCTGAGCCTGAGGAAGAACCCGCAGCGGAGCCTGAGGTTGAACCCATGGCTGAGCCTGAGGAAGAACCCGCAGCTGAACCTGAGGTGGAACCCGTGGCTGAGCCTGAGGAAGAACCCGCAGTTGAGCCCGAAGTGGAACCCGTGGTTGAGCCTGAGGAAGAACCCGCAGTTGAGCCTGAAGTGGAACCCGTGGTTGAACCTGAGGAAGAACCCGCAGTTGAGCCTGATATTGCGCCAATTCCGTCCCCTGTTTCCATACCCGGTCCGGAAAAGCCAAAAAAGAAGTCCAAAAAGGCATTGCCTATTCTTTTGATTCTTGTTGTTCTTGCACTGATTGCAGGCGCGTTCGGGATCATGTATTTGCGGGACGCTGACGTTGTAACCAACAAACCGCAGGCAACGGCTTCTGAAAAACCATCGCCTGCGCCGACACAAGTGCCCACCATAGCACCCACAGCAGTTCCTACAGAGGAGCCTGCCTCTGCAGCTCCCTCGATTGAGACTACCCCGACGCCAAGCGCAGTCGCAACACCGAAAGTAACAGCATCTCCCAAAGAAACAATAAAATCTACTGCAGAGCCGACCGCTGTATCTACACCAAAACCCACAGCAAAACCCGTAGCAACAGCTACGCCGAAGCCTGCCGTTCCGATTCAGGTAAAATACGGCTACGACCTTTATACCAACCCCAAGCTGGGATTTTACTGTGCATATCCTTACGGATTTGTAAAACAGAAAAACACAGCTGACGGTATGCTTTTAAACCTCGCTGCCAAAGACGGCAGTGCGAAAATGGTAATTTACGGTTCTAAAAACTGGGACAATTTAACGGTTACACAAGCGCTAAACCGCTATATCGCCATGTACAACGGCGAAGTAACCTACAAAGACAGCGGAAACACCTGGTATTGCGCAACAGTTGAAGAGGGCGATACGGCTCATTACCGAAAAGCGTTTGTAAAACGCGGTCTAATTTACTGCTTCGATTTTGAATATAAGGTTGCAGATGAAAACTTCTACAGTCCCTATATTGAATACATCGAAGACAACTTCAAGCAGTACTAAAATAAAACATTTTTGATTTCTACACAAAAAGGGCTATGACAAATTGTCATAGCCCTTTTTAAATAAAAGAAACATTGCATCTTCCCATACGCAAATATTTCAATAATAAACACAGGAAACACAACAGAACCGTCCCCACTTGTGTCCGCCGTAACAAAATATCAGGAACGTATCACTACCGTTTCTAAAGAGGGCAAGGCATCAGAAGTGATGATGCGAATTTGTGATATATTTTACGATGTTTTTGACAGCCTTTTTGGTAAGGGTGCAAGCAAGAAAATGTTTGGAAAGACAAACAGCGTTGATTTGTGTGCAAAAGCACTCAAACAACTGGCAAACGGTATGAACGACTACAGCAAAACTTTAGAATTACTGCCGAAAGGCACTGTGGGTTCTTCTGTAAAGGGCAAAAAATAAATAAATGTTTCTTTTACATAAAAACTCTTGCTATTTTTTACATATCATGGTAATATATTAGCAAAGTAAAACTATGTAAAGGGGCAATAATAGGATGAAAAAAATAATGTGCTTACTTTTGATTTTAGTATTATGTGTTAGCGTGTTATGCGCTTGCGGTACAAGCACCGCAAACAACCCATCACAGCAGGAAGAACAGCAGATTTCGTGGGAAGATATGGAGCGAATAGAAATTTATCTTCCTGACTTTGAAGACGAGTGGAAAAAAGATAAAAAAGAAGGCAACTGGCAGGCATTCTACGAAAGATATAAAGATAAAGTGCTTGTATTCAGGGACGCAGAAGTAGAAGGCAATCACTTGGATGCGGCACAT
This sequence comes from Congzhengia sp., assembly GCA_045577195.1. GTDB lineage: Bacteria > Bacillota > Clostridia > UBA1381 > UBA9506 > Congzhengia. Next base: position 535 of record JAZNIA010000032.1, on the reverse strand, counting down.
ATGAACTACATTCGTATCAGTCAGGGCGGAGACGGCAGACATGCATCGGCATATTTTTATTTTGACGAGGAAAATAAGACCGAGGATGTTATGAATCTGCCAATGCAGGAAAATGTTGTAGTGGAAGGCATTTTGCAGCAACCTGAAAAAACTTACGCCAAACCGCTCTATCTTAATATTGAACATACTAAGCTGATTGAACATTCAGCATGGGAAAATCCGTTTCTTTTACCAATTGATATGGAACCCGTGTTTGAAGAAACAAAAGCAGAGCTTGTCAAAAAGTATTCTTTTATAAAGAAAGTTGAATTTGAAATCAACAAAAGCACAAGCGGGCGTCATGAGGACATTCGATTTATTACTGATATAGAACCCGGGACAGACGCTAAAGTGGTGCTTGATTATGCAGATTATGCCGCGCGCCTTTTAAACGAAAATGCACGAAAGGTTGACGAAACAATAGCACCCTCTACGGGAGATTCCTACGGTGGATTGTATAAATATAATTATCTCAGTATATGGGCTCGTCCAGAAG
>JAZNIA010000031.1:0-3746 GCA_045577195.1 Congzhengia sp. | reverse complement strand
TCGTTCTGTGAGCCAAGGAGTTGCTGCTTGCTGTTGTCTTCCTAAGACCGCTTGGCCTCCGACTTAAGGCTTTGACAGAAATGACGCCTCAGGAAGTCATTGACGAAATCAAAAAGTCCGGTCTGCGTGGCCGTGGCGGCGGCGGTTTCTCCACAGGTATGAAATGGATGTTCACCGCAAATTCAGAAGGTCCCAACGGAAAATACGTTGCATGTAATGCAGACGAGGGCGACCCCGGTGCATTCATGGACAGATCCATCTTAGAGGGTGACCCCCACGCAATTATCGAAGCGATGGCAATCGCGGCATATGCAGTAGGCGCAGATCAGGGTTATGTATATATTCGTGCAGAATATCCCATTGCCGTTGAAAGACTTCGTATAGCAATTGCGCAGGCAAAAGAATACGGTCTTTTAGGCAAAAACATCTTCGGAACAGACTTTAGCTTTGACCTGGATATCCGTCTTGGTGCGGGCGCATTTGTCTGCGGTGAAGAAACAGCACTGATTACATCTATCGAAGGTCACAGAGGTGAACCCAGACCAAGACCGCCTTTCCCGGCAGTTAAGGGTCTTTGGCAGAAACCGACACTCTTAAATAACGTTGAAACCTATGCAAACGTTACGCAGATTATCTTAAACGGCGCAGACTGGTTCACACAAATCGGTACCGAGAAGAGTAAGGGTACAAAAGTATTTGCTCTGGGCGGTAAGATTAAAAATACCGGTCTGGTTGAGATCCCTATGGGCACAACACTTCGCGAAATCGTTGAAGAAATCGGCGGCGGTATTCCGAACGGTAAAACCTTCAAGGCTGCTCAGACTGGCGGTCCTTCCGGCGGTTGTATCCCTGCATCCTTGATTGACACACCGATTGACTACGATTCCTTAATCGAAATCGGTTCCATGATGGGTTCTGGCGGACTGATCGTTATGGACGAAGATACCTGTATGGTTGATATTGCAAAATTCTTCTTAGAGTTTACAGTTGATGAATCCTGCGGTAAATGTACTCCCTGCCGTGTTGGTACAAAGAGAATGCTTGAAATCTTAGACCGCATCACAGAAGGAAAGGGTAACCTTGAAGACATTGACAAGCTGGAAGAACTTGCTGAAACCATCAAGAGCACCGCTCTGTGCGGTCTGGGACAGACTGCGCCGAATCCGGTACTTTCTACATTGCGTTATTTCAGAGACGAATATCTTGCACACGTTGTAGACAAGAAATGTCCTGCAGGCGTATGTAAGGCGCTTCTTTCCTATAAAATCGTTGCTGACAAATGTAAAGGCTGTAGCCTGTGCTCCAGAAAATGTCCTGTTGGCGCAATCAGCGGGGAAATCAAAAATCCGTTTGTCATTGATACAGATAAATGTATCAAGTGCGGTGTATGTATGGATAGCTGTAAGTTTGGCGCCATCATCAAAGAATAATCGAAGGAGGAGTAACCGAGAATGGATATGGTAAATATAAAAATCAACGGTATTGATATGCAAGTACCGCAGAATTATACAATCCTGCAGGCAGCAAAAGAAGCCGGCATCAACATTCCCACACTGTGCTATTTAAAAGACGTAAACGGTATCGGTGCGTGCAGAATGTGTCTTGTTGAAGTAAAAGGCGCAAGAGGTCTGGTTACAGCCTGCGTATATCCCGTAAGCGAGGGTATGGAAGTTTTCACAAACACAGATAAGGTTAGAAAGGCAAGAAAAGCTGTTTTAGAGCTGACCCTTTCCAATCACGACAGAAAATGTCTCACCTGTACCAGAAACCAAAACTGCGAACTGCAGAAGCTGTGTGACGATTTAGGTGTAACAGACATCGCATTCCAGGGTGAAATGACAGAACACACAATTGATGATTTCTCCCCGTCTATTGTTCGCGATAACAATAAGTGCGTGCTTTGCCGTCGTTGTATCGCTGTATGTAAAAAAGTGCAGACAGTAGGTGCAATCGATGCAATGGGCAGAGGTTTTACAACCAAAATCGGCTCTACCTTTGAACTGCCCTTATCTTCTACGGATTGCGTAAACTGTGGACAGTGTATCGCAGCATGCCCCGTTGGCGCACTTTACGAAAAGGATAGTACGCAGGCGGTTTGGGCAGCGCTTTCTGACGCATCCAAACACGTTGTTGTACAGACTGCTCCTGCAGTTCGTGCAGCGCTGGGCGAAGAATTTGGCATGGAAATTGGTAGCCGTGTAACGGGCAAAATGGTAACTGCATTAAAACATCTTGGATTTGATAAAGTGTTTGATACAGACTTTGGCGCTGACGTTACAATTATGGAAGAGGGAACAGAACTGATTAACCGCATTAAAAACGGCGGCAAACTTCCGCTCATCACCTCCTGCAGCCCCGGTTGGGTTAAATTCTGTGAACACAATTTCCCTGACTTTTTAGATAACTTATCCAGCGCAAAATCTCCCCATGAGATGTTTGGTGCAATCCTAAAATCTTACTACGCTGAAAAAATGGGTATTGATCCGAAGGATATTTATGTTGTATCTGTTATGCCTTGTGTAGCAAAGAAATTTGAAGCACAGCGCGATGAACTGGCAAATGGCGGCTTGGCTGACGTTGATGCAGTTTTAACAACACGTGAGCTGGCTAAAATGATTAAAACAGCAGGTCTTGAGTTTACAAAACTTCCGGATTCTGTATTTGATAATCCCTTTGGCGATGCAGCAACAGGTGCTGCAGTTATCTTTGGTGCAACCGGCGGTGTTATGGAAGCAGCGCTGCGTACCGTGTCTGAAGTGCTGACTGGAAAAGAACTGGAAAAGGTTGATTTCTGCGCAGTTCGCGGCACAGAAGGAATTAAAGAAGCAACGGTTGCTATTGGTGACATGGATGTGAAGGTTGCAGTTGCGCACGGTTTGGGCAACGCAAGAGCGTTACTTGAAAAAATCAGAAACGGCGAAGCAGATTATCACTTTGTTGAAGTGATGGGTTGTCCCGGTGGCTGTGTAACAGGCGGCGGTCAGCCGATTGTTTCATCAAAAGTTCAGGCGGAGATTGATTTAAAGGCAGCAAGAGCAAAAGCGCTTTACGATGAAGACGCAAGTCTTCCCTTAAGAAAATCTCACGAGAACCCGTATGTAAAGGCTCTCTACGATGAATACCTTGGCGAGCCCTGCAGCCACAAAGCACATGAGCTGCTGCACACGCATTATGTTGCACGCAAAAAAATCAACTACTAAGAAAAACTGTTTGAAGCAGTAATTAAATGACATAAAAGCGAAACAGTTTATACTGTTTCGCTTTTGTCTTATGGTAAATGTCGAAAGGATTGATAAACGTATGAATATGGATTTTGTGATCAAAATTCCGGTTCCTCAAGAAATTAAGGCGAAATATCCTTTAACTGCTGATATGACCAAACGGGTAGAAGAAAGAAACGAAGAAATTAAAGACGTTTTTTCAGGAAAGTCCAATAAATTTATTTTGGTAGTCGGTCCTTGCTCTGCCGATAAAGAAGACAGTGTGCTGGACTACATCAACAGACTCAGAACTGTTCAGGAAAAGGTTGAGGACAAAATCTTAATCATTCCCCGCATTTATACCAACAAACCTCGTACCACGGGTGATGGCTATAAGGGGATGCTGCATCAACCAAATCCGTCAGAAGAGCCGGATATGCTTAAGGGAATTATTGCAATTCGTGAACTTCACATGAAGGCGTTATCCGAGACCGGTTTCACCTGTGCGGACGAAATGCTGTACCCTGAAAATCACAGATATTTAAA
>JAZNIA010000030.1:0-2928 GCA_045577195.1 Congzhengia sp. | reverse complement strand
GTATTACAGCCGCGCAAGAAATCTGCACAAAGCGGCAAAAATCATCGTAAGTGATTATGACGGAACCTTTCCCGAAAACTATGGGGACATTTTAAGTTTGCCCGGCGTAGGCAAATACACCGCAGGCGCGATTTCTTCTATCTGTTTTGATGCGCCAACTCCTGCTGTGGACGGAAATGTTTTGCGCGTCATCTCCCGTATCACAGAGCTTTCCGACCCGATTGACGCACCAAAAACGAAAGAAGATGTAACCCATAAGCTGGCAAGCATATACCCAAGCGAAAGACCGGGAGATTTTACCCAGAGCCTGATGGAGCTGGGCGCAACGGTCTGCCTTCCAAACGGCGCTCCCTTATGCGATATGTGCCCCGCAAAGGATATTTGCGCCGCACAGAAAAACAGCACACAGCAGATGTTTCCCATTCGTTCTCCTAAAAAAGCAAGAAAACAGGAACAGCGCACCGTATTTATTCTGACCTGCGGGGAGTATGTTGCCATAAACAAACGTCCTCAAGGGGGTCTGCTCGGCGGACTTTGGGAGTTTCCAAACGTATTGGGTACACTTGACAAAAATGATGCGGTCCGGTATTTAATCTCAAAAAATGCAGCACCCTCTGGAATTTTAAAGTCTGTCAACCGAACGCATATTTTCACGCATATCGAATGGCACATGATTGGCTATTATTTCACCTGTGACCATGTGTCAGACAGCTTTACATGGATTACAAAGGATGACCTTGCCTCTAAAATTACATTACCGACTGCGTTTAAGCAATTTTGCAGCTTACTGTGAGAAACGGGGCTATGAAGAAATTCATAGCCCCGTTATTGGTTTATAAATTCTTTTCCCATCGGGTAGGTTCTAAAGGTGTTTCGGAAATTGTCGGCATTGATGTGTTTCATTTTCCCGTAGTGTGTTCTGCCTTTCCCATACGGATTTTAAGCTTTCCAAACTGCCCCGTCTCTTTCGGCAGCGTCTTGTTCCCGGACAGAATTTCATACGCATCCTCCAGCGTCGGTCGATCGTCGGGATTCTTAGATAGCATTCCCTTTAAAAGGTCTGCAAGATGCGGCGGAATGGACCTGTGAATTAAAACCTCGGCATCGTCTAATACTGCCTCAAACATATAATCATATTTCGCGCGATTAAACGCAGGAAGTTCGCCGCAAAGGTACTGATGCAGCAAAATCCCCAGCGCAAACACATCAATTTTGCTCGTTAATGTCCCCTCTTCTTCCGCAATCATCAAAAAGGATTCCGGCGCAAAATAGACCATGTCTCCTTGAAGCTCATCGTCTGGTTCGGGCGGCTCTTCCTCTAGGAAACTACTGTCAAAATCAATGATTTTTGCCGTATACATACCCATAGCAGTTTTTTTCAGCAAAATATTGTCAGGCTTTATGTCACCGTGCACAATTCCGTGTCGATGCAGTGTGCCAACGGAATAGAGAATGATTTTGCATATTAAAAGCTTTTGCTCAAAGGTTAAGTTTGCAATCTCCGTCAAATCAATTTTTGTTGCATCCACCTTTTCCGTTACCATATAGTACCGGTTTTCAAAACGGAAAAAGTCCAACACGTTCACAATATTTCCCGTTCTGCATTGGTTCAACCGATGATAAAATCGCCGTTTTTTCCCCTCAAATTCAAGACATATTTCCCGTTTTTTCAGAATTTGTTCTTTGGAGAGCACAGTCGCATCCAGAGGATATATGGGCGTTAAAAATTCCTTGATAAACACCTCGATGCCGTCTTTTCGGGCAAATCCCCATCTTGCAAAGCCACTGTTGTCATTTTTCAGCTCACCCAGCAATTGGTATCCGTTCAGCTGTATCATTGATTTGCACCTCTGTAATACGTCTTTTTATATTCCTCCCACAAGCGTTTCGCCGTTTCCGGCGTTTTGTCCAGCTTGGATATATAGGTTTCATATAGCGCACGCTTGCGCGCACTGTATAACCGTTTCAGCCTTTGAAAATGGCCAGAGCCAAAGCATGCGATACCTAAGGTATAGTCATCTCCTGCCGTTTGCGCCATCTGTTTTGTGAGCTTCTCTTTCCATTCCTCTACGCTGTTTGAATCAAAAAGTGTGGATAACAGCAAATATTCAAACTCCATCGGCGTGGAAAGGTAACCAAAACAGCCGTCCGTTGCCGAAACAAAAATTGCCGGACCGGAACAAACAGCGGATTTAGTAGACAAACGAACCGGCGCATCTGCCGACACAAGATTAGAAAGTCTTCCATCGCTTGTAATGTTTGAAAGCGCGTCCTCCTCGCCGTCAATATCGTCTTTTGTGATCTGGCATAGTCCGTGGGGTGTTAAAATGTATCCCCGCGAGTCGCCTGCCCAAAGATAGCTGGCATGCACGCGGTCCTTTTTTGCATAAAAGAGGATCATAGACGTCGTTGTCGGAAAGCTTCTTGATAGAGAGCCTTTCACGCTGCTCTTTTCTGTTTTTTCCTCTAAGGCTTTTAGTCCGTCTTCTAAAACTCTTCCAAGCGCTTCGCTTGCTTCCTTTGCAAGGCTGCGCTCTAGTGTTTCAGCCGTTTCGCAAAACTGCTCAAACCAGCTTGCGGTCAGCTCCGCAGCAACATGAGACGCAAGATATGCGCCCGATTTTTGACCGTAAACCTCGTATTTTCGGGAACCGATTCCGCCACAGCCATCAAACACGCCTAAAAGTCCCAATTTTTCGCGCATGGTATATATATAGCTATCTTCCCCGTTTTGTTCTATCATCTCGCCATGGGCAACAAACACGGTGCCCACCTTTGTGAGCAGATTGTCAAATTTGATTTTATTCAAGCCAAACGCCCCCAATCTGTACTACAGCACAAGAATCCAGACAAGCGCCAACAAAACACCTGCCGCCAGCGTGATGCCTGCTGCTATCCCGAACGGCTTCCACGAGGAATCATCCACCG
>JAZNIA010000029.1:0-20905 GCA_045577195.1 Congzhengia sp. | reverse complement strand
TGACATTCCTTGTGTATGAAATAGCGTATAGCTATATCCGTGTCCTCTTTACCTAGATTGGACTCATAGATAAGTCGTTCCCAAGCTGACCGGCTCAACTCTGCTAATTCGGGCGCTATGCGCACTTTAGCTTGAGTCATTGGGAATTACCTCACTTTTTTTATTTTGTTGCGCTGTAAACGATGTTTATAACATCCTCAATGGTCGCAACTTCCTTGGTGTCTGTATCTTTGGCAATAATGCCGTTAGCGATTGCCCACTCTTCTGCGGCGGTTTTTTCGCTCTCTGTTGCTTCGTATTTGTAATCTATACCGAAGTAGTCGCACACAGCTTTCGCGGTGCACAGCGCAAGTTTATCGCGGTAGCTATCGGTTTTGAGCAAAGCTGTTTCTTCTTTGTTGGTATGGAAGCCGTACTCGACAAGAACAGCAGGCATAACGGTTTTTGCCAGAACCGCAAAACTCGCATGGAACAGTCCTGCACCGTGAATGGTAACGCCGCCTGCTTTCATTGCGGCGATTATCTTGTTTGCAAGGATATTGCGCTCAAGAGTCTCGCCCTTGCCGTAGGTGTACACGCACAGACCTTTGGGAGACCCCCATCCGTCCGCGCCCACACTCGCGCTGCCTGCCGCATTGCTGTGCAAAGAGATGTAAATATCAGCCTTCGCGTTGTTGGCTATAAGTGCGCGGCTCGCAAGTGATACGCTCGTATTCACGCTGCGCGTCATTACTACCTCGATACCAGCCTTCTCAAGCAGTTTCTTGAGTCGCTGTGCGAGGTCGAGCATCGCGCTGTGTTCCTTGCATGCACCATCGGGCGAGCCGTTTGCGGTGTCGTTGCCGCCATGTCCTGCATCGAGGCACACTTTGTATTTTGTCATTGTGGTTTCCTCCTTCGGTTTCTCGTCCGTCCATACGCAGATGAAATTGTGCACTACGCGCGATGCTGTCAGCTTGCCTTCGGGGAATATACACTGTGTACTGCCGCCGCCGTCAAGCATAATTGCATCCTTAACGCCTGCGCCGAATGCGACTTGCTGCAGGGTTTCGGGAGTAGTGTTTACAGAAGTGGCATACATCCATATTCTGCCGTCCGCGAACGTACCAAAGGCTGTGCGAGGTCTCGCTCCTCCCATATCAGACGGATAATTCATCTTGAGCATCACGCCGTTTTCCACCATTGCCACACAGCCAACGAAATTATCTGCACTCTTCATGTCCGACCAGCCGAAGCGCGGGAGCTCGTTACCGCTCCACTCATAACCTTGCGCCGCATCCCATTCGTGAGAATACTCCGTGCCTTCTGCCTTGAGGTTGCCAGTAGCTCTGAATGTGGTCATGTTGAACAAGCCGCCGTTAATCAGCGCATCGCACCCGGTCTCAGCCTTCACCTGTGTTATCTTTTTTCCAGCGGTGTTTATGTAGATGCTAACCCTTTTTGGCTTGCAGATGTAAACCATAGTTATTACTCCTTCAGTTCGGGCAGGCCCGCAATAGAAGTGAGTAAGGACAGTATGCCCGCGAGAAGGGATGCGCTACCGACCATTACCCAGTTGACATCAGAAATAATGGCGCTTGTGCCTATGGTTGCTACGGCTGTCTGTGCAATGGTCTTGATTGCTCTGATGCCTGCTGCTTTAATCCATTTTTTCATTGTATAGCCTCCTTTTTATTCTTTATCTTCTTCCAAATCTTCTGTGGCAACATCCCATTTCTGGATGTCCTTATAAAGTTTGTCCACAAAAGAATTTCCGCCCAAGGCTTTGTAAGCGTTATACATCGCGTCAAAGTTTTCGTATTCAAACTGTGGCATAGCCTTGTGGTCTTTGTGGCGGTAATAGATGCCGAGCATATCGCTGCGCAGTTGGCATCGTGTACCGTTCTTTATTTTCTTGATACTGCGGATAACAGGTATCAGCACGCCAGCGAGAACACCGCATTCGCCAATAACGGTGCAAATGTTGGCGAGAGTAAAGTCTATTGTCATTTGATTACCTCGCGAACGAGGGGAGCGTTATTGACCGGCTCAACCGCTCCCCGATTGTGTTATGCTTCGTTAATTACGGACAGACGCTCCATAATGTCGGTGTATTCTTCATCGGTAAGCTGACCGAACAGATACAGCTTGTTTGCCTTTTCGACAAGTCCATCGGTCTTGCCCTTTTCAATGAGTTTCATAATAAGTGAATACATAAATTATTCCCCCTTAAAGCATCGCAAGTTCCAGTTCGGAAATGCGGATTTCGTGGTCTATCGTGGTTTCGATTATGGTTGCTTCGATGTCAACCTCTTCGGGCATCGGTTCGGGCTCAGGGGTTTCCCCAGCCTCCCAAGCAGTAACGGTCATAACACCGTTGATTTCCTCGACAGTAGGAGTACCGAAGGGGAAGTTGGGAGTTTCGCAGTTTACTACCGCCCAACCTTCTGGAATAGTGCGGAAGTCACCGCTTTGGTTTCTGTGTGCGCCATTGTCAAGCGCAAGGATTTCGATTATCTGCATTGCGGTTTACCTCCTTTAGCCGAGTGCGATATAGTAATAAGTTATGGCAGCATTAAATTGATAACTTGCGCTGTATGTGTTGTACCACGATACCGTCTTGCCATCTTCGCTTCTCTTAGAATAAGCATTACCAGAGCTTCCGGCCCAAGGGGGCAGTTGAGCCGTATAAGTGGTAGTTAAAACCTCCATGGGTATGCAAGTCGCAATATTATAATCGGGCGAAGCATTATCGTATATCAACCCAGCATTGCTCCTCAAGCCATATATCCATACGAGCTTCGGCGCAAAATCAAAAGTCAAACTACAAGGGTTCGCACTACCATAAACATTTGTCCCCACATACGAGCCAGTAACGATTTTTGCGCTATCTCTTGCGTTTTCAAAGGGTACTGCAAGATATGTGTAAGTGAAGCCGCTCAATGTACCGCCGTCGGGATATGCGTTGCGATTAGTAGAAGATACGTATTCGTATTCGCCTATGTTTTCATAATATTTGGATGTTATTTTTGTCTGATTAGTAAATACAACGCCGCTGCTATTGCTCACATTACCGCTAACATTGTAAATGAGATATTCGCACTCGCCGTTGCTTGTTGCAACATATTTTCCCACGGCAGCACCAGTCAATGCCCCCCACGATTGAGGGTAAGAATGTTTAATTGATATTTGAGTCGGGCTGTTAAGGACAAATTTACCGCCGCTTGTCATCGTATAACTACTAGAATAATAAAAAGTTGCAGTATTACCCAGTTCCCAACCCGCATAGGTGGTGATTGTGGTATTAGGCGTTTCTACAACAGCATAACCGCTCTCTTCCGTCCTACGCTTCCACCAATGCATACCAAACTGTGCAAACGCATCATCCGGCACAGCATTTTCACCAAGACCGAGAAGCGCTGCTGTGGCATCCGTCAGCAAATTAGCCTTATTAAGCGCATCGCCCTCTTGTATGGGGTTGTCTGCTCTCACAAGCGTTGCGTAAAACTGTGCATTGCCATTTTCGGGTTTAACCAAAACTCGCCCCGGATTTTGTGATATTCTATCTTTCAACCTTTATACCTCCCCGGTAAAAATCTCACCGCTAAAGTGCCAACTTTGAGCCGTGAGATCGAGATAATATTTTGTCTGTTGCCGTAGATGCTCGATAGCCTCGTCAAGGTCGACAAGCACTTGCTCAATAGCGTTTGCGCCTTGCCAAGCTAGATTGTCCATGGTAGCGGGCAAAGTTGCCGTTGCATACTCAATAACGCCACGCAGAAATGCAACATTATCAAGATAACGCGCCATGTCCTGCGGGGTTTGAATGTCGGTCATTTTCCAATCGGTTTTGGTGTCAACGACCACGCTTGCCGCATCATACGGCACATTAAAAAACTTGTCCCATGCAACAACCTTCTCACTTGCATACGCCTTCAAATCATCGGGCAAAGCGCGAAGGAGTCCCGCCAAATACGCGACAGCACTTTCAACGCGGTTAAAATCGCTTGCGTTGTATGCGCCCTTCAAGTCGCTATCCCATTCCGCTTTTTCCTCACCTGTCATTTGCGAATACGAAATGCTCGCAAGTTCTTGAACGCGCATGACATCCGCCAAATTTCTGTCGGTTATCAGCGAAACAACGCCGTAGTATAAAGTCAAGCTCTGCTGTGATGTCGCGCCCGAAGCGCTTATAAGTGTTAACCTAACTATATATTTGCCATCTTCCGATATTTCGGCAGTTGTTTCCCATGTATTTCCGCTTACGTTAGTCCACGTTTTTTCGATGCCATTAACTGTTCCGCTAACATAAATCGTGCTTGCGGGCAAATTAACGCTTATTGTTTGGCTCATTCAACCACCACGCTTATAACCATTGTTGCGCCCGCGTCTACCGGATTCGGCGATACTGCCGCGCTAACCACTTTAGGCACAGAGGTGTCAAGCGTAACGCCACGAGTTACTGTGCTCGATTTCCCTGCCGCGTCTGTAGCAGTGATAACAATAGTGTTGCCACCTTCCGCAAGGGTGATGACCTTGGAAAACGAACCATCACTTGCCACGGTTACTGCGCCTTGACTAGCACCATTAAGCGAAACAACCACCGACACCGGCGAAGAGGTTGCATCGTTGGTTGTGCCTTTAATTGTCAACGTAGCGTTTGCGGTAATAAGGCCATCTGCCGGCGCCGTTATGTTGAGTGAAGGCGGCACGGTGTCAACCTTGAACGAAGTTGTTTTTGAAGTCGCCGCATTACCATCGTTATCCGAAACCGAAATAGCCACGGTGTGCGACCCGTCACCCAAAGCTGACGCCGGAACATAAGTGACGCTATATCCATTTGTTATAGCCGTACTTGTGATTGTATTAGTCGCAACGGCTGTACCGTTAAGTTTAACCACAAGGCTCGACAAATTAATGCCAGAGCCGCCGGCCTCGTCAACAATATTGAAGACTACCGGCTGTTTGTTGTTGGTAACAAGCGCTCCGTTTGTCGGCGAAAGAATTGTAATAACCGGTGCAACTCGTTCCTTTACCACAAGGCGAAGGCCGCTAAGATTATTGCCGTTTGCGGTCGCTGTTGTGCCCGCGTCGTTTGTGGCCTCTATCGTTATATTGTAATATCCGCCAGATTGCTTATAAGAGGTTGCCCCCGGCGCGGTTATTGTTGCTGTCCACTTCGCTGTTGAGCTATTATAAGCCAGCGGATGCCAAGTGCCATTAACTTGTGCACGAACAGTTTTTATTGCCATATATTATTTACACCTCCCCAGAGAAAACCTCACCGGAAAACCATTTGACCGGCTCAAGAATCTTCTCTATCTCGCTTATGCTAATTGTTAAAGTGAATTGCGAATTGATGTTAACAGGATTTGGACTCGCTGTTGCGGAATTTATGGAAGGTACAAGCACGATATATTCACTCATTGCCCAACACCTCCGCGTTAGCTACGGCAATGCCGCTAAGAGTTATTGTCGCCCTCGTATAATTGCCTGTAACCATATCGCCCCAACTTGTGGGCGTGGACACATAATCGCCCATTTTTTCACCCTCAAGCCTAAACGAAACGTTATGGGTATCTCGAAGCATATAAAAATCAAAAACCCTTTGCAAAATCTCTTGCACATTGCCCGAAGAAATCAAAGTCGCATCAACTATACTAATAACATTCTTTTTATCCGCTGTTGTGGCGTTAGGGTTATCCATTGTGTAAACCGTGGGCGTGTCATAGTATTTAACGCCGTTAATCTCAACCGTGCCACCGTTGCTTGCGGTTGTTGAATAGCTGTGCGCGGTCAGTTGAACAGATGTGACGGCATCAGCGCGTTTAACACTTCCGCCCACTCTAACGCGATTAGTTGGGATTTCTTTTGCTTCACTTGTCTGCGGAACAAATATGCGTATCGTTTCAACTCCGCTTGTGTCTGCCACCGCTCCGATAGCAAAACAAAGCTGCTGCAGAGCTTGGCGGCGCGTCTGCTTAGATAACACACCTGTCACCGTTTTACTTTGCAACGCGCTATCCATTTCAACCTCGAAATCTCCACATATATCTTGCGCGAGTTCAAGTGCATTCTTGTTCGTCAGCACAGCATCGGGATATTGCTCTTCATCAAGTACACCTATTGCATCGGTGCAGCTTATATCGTATACCCTCGCGCTTTTTCGATTGCTTGTCTTAACATAGAACACACCGACAAGCGCATCACCGTTATACGCTCTCACAGGCTGTTTAAGCTGAAAGAGATAATCAACCACCGTTGCGCTGTTAAGTTGCCAATCAAGAACGTTTTCGGGCAGTTCCTTTGAAATCAAATTAACTTGCTCGGTCACCTTTACGCTTCGCAACTCATCGCGCTTAAATGTGCGTGTGATACCAAAAACCAAGGAATCAAGCCTTGCTCTTTGATATGGGTGAGAAGTGCGTACAAGTCTAACGATAACCTTGTTATAACTATCAACGCGGTTATCGCAAAAATACTCAAAAGCATCGGGATAAAATGTCTTTTGTGACAAAAGCGAATTTCCTTGATACCAAAGCACTTCAATTTCTGAGCAATAATTCATAACGCCAAAACGCAAAAACACACCGAGGCTGTTATATTGTTCGTCCATTGTCGCAGTAATTTCGGGCGCGATTGAGAAATATCCGTTTTCGTCTGACATCTCATCGCTCCAAAACGAAAAAACGCCGCCGTCATAAATTTGCTTTGCTCCGTTGAGCGACCACATATTATGCTCAAGCGTTGTATATTCCGTTTCGTTGCCACTACCGAAAGGCAACAGAGCAAGAAGCGATGTAGCCTCTTGCCCTGTGGCAGTCATTGTTGCATCTTCGTCTGCGCCAACGGCTATGTCTTTATAAACAAGTTTTACACTCATTCGCTCGGTCTCCTTTGCGGTGCCATGGCGATAAAGTTAAATGACAAGCCGCTCCAATCGCTTTCATTGTCAAACAAAGCAAGCAAATTATCATCGCCATTGGTGACGTAAGCCTTAAACGTTATTGTGCTTTGTCCGTAAGGCACGGTTATCTCGTGGCTATCAACCGGCGCGGAAATGACATCATAAAAATTATCATATTCCGTCCGATCTGCGCTGCTGGCATCAACCTCGCAAGAGTAGTTATAATAAGTACCGATGATGTCCCTATCCATCTCACCCGTCATAACTCGCCCTGCATTTTCACCGTCCAAAACTTGAAAAGACCTTTTCAGCGATACAATATGAATATTAGGATATGTCGCGCCGTCCATAACAATAGGTATTGCCATTAAGCACCTCCCAAAGATACACCAAGGCGCTGTGCTTCTGCGTTATAAACATCAAATGTCACTCTACCAAGTTCGCGCTTGTCCACCTCAAGAACAATAGTTCTCATTGAACCGCCGCCGCCGCCCTCGTTAAGTGCTTGCCTAAATGCTTGCACCATAGTAGCAAGAGGTGTTTCGATATTCGTGCCGCTCTTCTGGTCACCAAGCACAGCCATAAACTCACGATTAGGCGGTATTACTGCGCCTTGTGCGAGATAAGGAATAGAGGGAATGGTGAGCAATTGCATCGTACCGCCCATTATCTCTTTGCCGCCAGGCAACTTGACCGTGGGCCAAGTTATTTGCATTTTCGAGTTTATCCACTCAATGAATTGGTTGAACACCCCAATTGCGCCGTTAACGCCGTCTTTCATTCTTGATTTTAGCGCTTCGCCAATAGTAGAAAACTTTTCTTGCCAATAATCAAAAGTGAAATATTGCTTTACCGAATTGTTCCACCAATTCTTAATGCCTTGCCACGCGCCGCGCAGCTTCTCAAGGACAGCATCCCAATTAAGAGCCGTAACAGAAACAAGCCCAGCCGCGCCTGCAGCGATAAGGGCAATGCCCAGAGGCAACCCAACGCCCGAAAAAGCGAGGATTAAACCCAGTGCAAGCAATGCGGCGCTCGCAATTGCAACCACTGCACCCACTGGGCCTTGAAGTTTTTGCTTTATAGTGTCCCAATTGAGAAAAGCTGTTGTAGCAAGAGTGGCAGCGCCCGCCGCCATCAATGCAATACCAAGTCCAATTTGAACTCCACTAAATGCAAGAATTGCACCAACCGCCAACAGCGCCGCGCCAACGAGGGCCGTAACTACTCCAAGAGGGCCTTTCAGTTTGTTTTTTATCGTGTCCCAATTTAGGGCTGCAGTGCCGGCAAGGGATGCCGCCCCAACCGCCATAAGAGCAATACCTAGTCCAGTCTTCACGCCTGTAAATGCGAGTATCGCGCCGATAACCAGCGCCGCCCCGCCTAGCAACGCCCCCATTATTGTCAATGCCTTTTTAATATTAGGCGGCATCGAATCCCAATTGGCTGTAATTGCTGTTGCAAGACCAATCGCGCCCACAGCCATCAACCCAATACCAAGAGGGATATTGGCTCCGCTAAACGCTAGAATCGCGCCAAGGGCAAGCAGTGCACCACTAACATATATTTCAAGCTCGCCGAACTTTTCCTTAATAGCATCCATTGCGGAAAAATCAGTAGGAATATTTCCCCCGCTTGCTCCGCCGCCTCCGCCTGCACTTTCGGCGGAATCCAATTTGTTAATTTCGTCAAATCCAGCAAGTGATTTACTTGCATCTTTTGCTGCACCGCCGACGCCTTCAAGTGCTTCTCTTTCGCCCTCAAGCGCTTTCGCATTGTCTGCCATTTCTTGTGTAGATTTTCCGGTAAAGAAAGAGAAAACATTAGAAATAACATTTGCAACAGCGGTTAGAATACGCATCAAAGCCAAGAGCGCGGGAGAGATGATTTCCCAAACCGGCTGAAAAGCTGTTAGCCACGCACCTTTAAGACCGGCAAGCGCGGTGCGGAGTTCCTTATCCGCTTTAATATTTGCGCCGATAAGGTTGCGCAGTTTTGCAAGAGCCTGTGTAATAACAGTAAAAATCAATGCACTGCGCACAACCTCGCGCAAGCGCATAGAAAGTCGCGCCATAGTTTTCGTTGCTCGTTCTGATGCTTTTGCCATAACAGCAGTGGCAGCACCGACACTTGTAATCTGTTTTGTGAGTGCCCCCGCTCGTGTTTGTGCCGAATTAAGCGAACTTGTAATTTTGGCAACCTTTGCAGAAATATCAGTATATTTTTTAGATACTGCATCCGCTTTGTTAGTTTGCTGATCCAACAGTTTGTTTTGCGTTGCTATTTCACTCTCAATAACTTTTTGTTTTTCCATAGCCGCAATAACTGTTGCCGGGTCGCCTATATTCGCCGTATTACTAATATCTGTAACGCGCTCAACATTTGCAAGTTCTGCTTTGAGTTCAGCAATTTTCGCTCTTGTGGTTTCGGCAGCATTTGTCGCGTCAACCATTTCTTTCTCAATCGCGTTTTGTTTGCCTTGCTCAGTATTTAGAGTTGTCTGCAGTTTTTTTATTTCTTTGGTCAGCGCGTTCAAATCTTTTTGTGCTTGTTCGTTATCAATATGGGTGTCGATGATTATAGAACCATCTGCCATTTTTTCACCACCCTTTATTATTTAATGCCGAGTTTTTCAAGAGCCTCTTTCTCGGCTTCGGTATATTGTCGCTTAATATCAACAATATCGCGGTTTTTTCTATACCATTCTTGTTCTGATTTATCGAGCTTTTTGCCGTGCGCTTTCTTGTCGCGAATGCTGACAATCTGTGAAAATAGGCAATCCCCAATTTCATAATAAGCGCTGATAAAGCTCCACCAATGCAGAAATTCTGGTGTTCTAATCTCGCGTCCCAAAACCTTGTTAACAGCCGATGCTATATAGTTGAAATCTTGCTCCCAATCCATTAGCTTAACAGGCTTTCCGCTTTGGGTTTGGTTTTCGCCACACGCGATAAAATCACAGCAAGCGTTTATTGCCTCTTGATAATGTTCTGTTGGCATTGTATCAAACGTAGGATAGAAAATATCAAGCGCAGCAATAATGCGCTCTTGTTCGTTAAGGTCTAAATCAGAAAGGGCAGCGATGATGTCCAACGCCGCCCTATAATCTGCCCGAATTTCGTACTCTATCCCGCCGACCTCAACGCTCATTGGGAGTGTGTATCTCATTTATGATATTTGCTTGTATACTTTGCAATTCGGGAATTAGTCAGCTTCTGCTGTGCCGCAAAACTGCCGTCCAGCTCGTCCATAATCGCAAAGAAAAGGTTGCACCATACGGGCAGACCGTTTGCAAGAGCAAAAACATTCATATCGCCAAAAAGCATCGAGCAGATATCAACATCAAATACGGAGTTGATTACCTCGCGCATTTCCGCATCAAGTTCTCGGCTGAGTGCGAAAATCTCCGCGCCATTGGCATTTTTTATTCTTGCTTCGTAATCTTCCCTCTTGGAATCAAGCGTGTTAAACGCAGAAAAAAAGCGCTCCACAAAAGCGCTGTCAGTAGGATTGAAAGTCAGTTCATACTTGCCATTGATGCTGTATGTAACAAGACCAGTATCGAAATTCAGTTCTTTCATTTTGTTACCTCACTTATTCGGCATCGGCATTGCTTTCGGGGATGAAAGTAACAACGCCATTCTCAATAGAAGCGCCGCCCTTCTGACGAACGCCGCCAAAAGTAACATCTATAGGCATACCAATATTGCCGCCGCCTTCACCGCCAAGAGAAGTAGGAAGAATCGCAGTAGCGGGGAAACGTTCCGCAAAGGAATTGCCCTCAAGTTCATCGGTAGTATAGAAATGTACAAGCAGTACATCCTGATTGAGAAGGGCATTAACATCGTCATCAAATATTGCCATCTGCCAAATCTTAGTCGTTGCCTCATCGCCACTGTCAAGTTCGCAGGGGTCAAAGGTCTGTGTGCGGGTTGCCTTCTTGCCGGTGGTATAGGTACCGCCAAGAATGTCCTGCTTAGTCTCGGTAGACCAATCGAAATCAATAGAGCTATCTTCCACACGCTTACCAATTGCCGACCATTTAGGTGCATCGGGTGTGCCGGTATTCATGTACAGGATAAGCAAATCGCGGTTAATGGTCTGTCCTTTAGGGGTCTTAAAAGAATAAGTTGCCATTAAATCACCTCATTGTTATTTTTGTGAAATCGTTTTGATAACGAGCGGAGATGTAAACAACCCAATCTTCGCTGTTATTGTCGTTTGTTGCGGAAAGATATGCAGGGGTTTGCCTTGATATTGAGAGAAAACGCCGATTATCAGACAGGGCAGGATAACCGCTCAACTGATGCTCGGCATCGTTGATATTTACTTTTTGCCCCTCAAGCCAGCGCCCAAGGTTATCAAGCCATTCTTTTACCGATGCTTTGCGGTTTTCGGAAAGACCCGCGGCGCGGTAAACAACATAAAACGGATAAAGGCACACTTGGCGAACATCGCCAAGAATATATCGTTTCTCCGTCTCGATTATTGCGCCAGACACAGGAAATATCGCTTTGCCGCTATCCTCAGACAATACGGAAAATGTTATCTCGTCACCGCTCGCAAGTCCGGGGTATTGGTTAACAAGCTCACGGAGTGCAGCGGTTATCGCTTCGTGTCCGTCAACGTCATATTTAACTTCTTGCTCTGCCATTATTTACCCCCAATCTTATCTTTAACACCGGCAATCCACGCTTTGCCATGTTGTTTTTTTGCGGTTTCAAACCACTTTGGCGTTGCTTTTGGATTGCTATATGTTAGCGGTCTGTCAGTAACTATTTTTTTCGCGCCTTTACGCGCCCAGGGTGAGCCAGTTTCAGGGTCAATCATCACTTTACCCTCATATAAAAAACGCCCCATAGGAGCGGCGCCGGCTACAACCTCGCCACTACCGGCAAGTGCGGCGCTCTGTGCGCGAGTTATGTTGATAAACGTTCCTGTGTTTTGCGGCATATACGGCACCATATCCGTCATAACTTGACTATCAAGCCAATATTGCGCGTTATCAATATTGCGGTTTATCCGCTTCATATTTACCTTTACACGCAAATCGCCGGACACAATCGAAATGTCGGGAAAGTGTGTTGTTTTGCTTGCCACTGGCTCACCTACTTCGCCATAATCTCAAAGTGCGGGATTACGCTATATTTAGCCGCCGAAGTTATTGCAAAGCAGTTATCATATAGGGCGTTAGCGAAATTATAAAATCCGTCTGTATAATCAGCATCGTTTATCGGCTCGGTGTCGTGCCATTCGCCAAGAATAAAGAAATCAAATGCTTGCCCCGATGCAAATGTAATGCTTTTAGCCGCCTGTTCTTGCGTTTGTGCTTTCCACGCTTTAGGCGGGAAATATGTCTTGTCGGCAATTTGGATTTCCCCATTACTCTTAGCATATTTAATGTGCAATCTCGCCGTGTCGGTTGAATTTTCGCCGTATTTAGCTATGATTGCCGCTTTGTCAACGTTCAAGTCTGCGCCGCGTATTATCGTAGGCAGCCACATATCATCTGAGCCGTTATCATAGCGGTTAAACAGCGTTATTGTGTCACGATACATAAGGATACCTCCCCATATAAAGCAAATTAACGCCGTTGGCATCAGATACCCCCGAAAGATATTCACGCACTATGCCGCTATACAGTTTATTCCTTTCGGTTAGGCTTGCCACGGCAGCATCAAGCGATGTCGCCCCGCTTGTCGCATAGCTTATTGACTCCGAGCCAGAGGAGACAGAAGACACAACGCCCGAAACAATTGAGCCGTCTTCGCGAGTTGTGAAACCTTTTTTTGCTTCTGCGGTGGTAATGTCGTGCATCGTCTTAATGAGTTTGCACATACACCGCTTCACCGCCTCTGCATCGTCCTCGTCAATGGGATAAGCTATGCGGAGTTTGCGAACATTATCCACTCCCGCCGTGTGCGCATCTACGATTCTTCGCGCCTCCCACTCAAGGGCGGTAAATTCGCTTTCGGTTATTTCGTTATACAAGCTGCTAAAATATTCAAACTCCACATAGCCCATTTATTACCCCTCCTGTTGAGCGACAAACTCCGCTATAATATCTGCTTTTTTGGTCGCGGTTATGGTATAGCCCAACTCTTCTGCAAGCGCCTTGATTTCGGCTATCGTCATACTCTCAAGGTCGCTTGTCGAATAAGAGTTTGACCGAAGACTATACCCGCTTATTCCCCCGCGCCGATAGTGGCCACAACAACGCCGTCAAGACGCTCTGCAAAAATGGTAACGCCGCTGATAACGGTATCGGATGCAGTCATATTGGTGTAATCGGGCTGTTCGTGGATGCCGATAAAGCCGGTTTCGTCAGTCGTGAAATCGAATGCTTCATCAAGGTCTGCGCCGTTAGCCGGGACATAATATGCAACAAGATTTTCTTTTGCGGTTGCATAGATAGTCCCCTTGGGTACATCAGAGTTGAGGATTACAGTGCCGAGGCCCATAAAGTTCTCAATATAGGACATGCCAAAGGCGGTCTGCATAGTGATGTTGGCGGTGCCGAGATAATCAGCAACGTCCAGAGGGTTCATCAGATAAACGCTTGCGATGCTGGTGTCCTCAAAAAGAACCTGAAGCTGTCCCCAAGCCTGCGCGATAGCTGCTTGGAAGGTCGCGCCGGTTGCCTCGCCGGTGCCAGTGCCAAGGAAAGCGGCAAATGCTGCGCGAATTTCCTTCTGAATGTCGGAAAGCATCTTGTCGGTAGTCATCGTAACTGCCTGATCATAACCACGCTCGATAATTGCTTCGGCGCTGGTAGCCTTGCGCCATTTCTTCAGAGTCAGTTCGCCGATAGAGACGGGCTGGGTTTCATACTTAGAGAGAGGGATGGTCTCGCCCTCTGCAACATTGCCATCTTCCAGTACGCCAACAGCCTTGTATGCCTTGAGGGTAGTGCCGGCCTGCTTTGCAATAAAGCGAGAAATGCCAAGCAGCTCATTGAGCTTGCGAAGGTCGCCGCTAAACAGATTTACAAATTCAACCTCACGCACACGAGCGAGGTCAGCTTTCTTAATAAGATTGTTTTCTGCCATTATTTATTACCTCCAAAAAGATTCATATTGTTTGCAATTGCCGCGCGTCTTGCATCGCGGTCAGTAATTTTCATAATGTCCTCTTTAGTTATTGTGCCGGTGGGATTGCCGCCAGAGTTGCCCATACGCTGAGTAAACTTAGCAGGCGGATTGCCATCGTCCACAAATGCGCTGGCATCCTTCGCCTTAATGCTGTCCACAAGGTCATTAAGGCCGAGTATTTTACCGTCCTTAACCTTGAGACCGGCTTCGCGGATTTCGGACATTACCGCGCGTTTTGCTGCTTCGGAAGTGAATTTATAACCTTCCATTGCTCCCTTGAGAGCGTCTTCAAAATCGCGCTGTTCCAGCTTTGCGGCAAAGTCCTTTTCGGCGTTTTCCGCTTTGGTCTGCCAATCTTTAAGCTGGGTTTTCATGGTTTCGATATCTACGCCCTCAAAGCCCTTGAGCGTTTCGGTTGCAGTATCAAGTTGGGTTTTGAAATTGTCGCGCTCTTCCTCAACCTTGCCGATTTTCTTTTCAAATTCGGCTTGAGTCTTGTAATTAGCGGCAACGTCTTTGTCGAAATCAGCCTTGTTATCCGCAGGGATTTCAATGCCGTATTTCTTGAGAATTGCGTGTATATTTTCCATTGTTATCCTCCTGCATAATTTGTTCCCCGGTCTGCCCCCGGCTTTGGATTTAGCGCAGTTAAACTCCGCGCAAGAGTTGGCACCGCAAGTTGGAATTGAACCAACATCGAGGGAGTCAAAATCCCTTGCACTTCCTTTGTGCTATTGCGGGATATAAAAAGAGCCATAGCCGTTTGACTATGACTCTTGATTGTGTTTTCTTGCCGCTGCTGTTGCTGATGCAGATTGTTTTCTGTTCCAATTGGCAATATGTAATCGCTCTTGCTGTCTTTTGAGGTTGTTTTCTTCGCAGAAAGCGTTATAGCGTTTATTAACCTCTTGCAGCTTTGCTGCCTTGCGCTGGTAATCGATCTCTATGCTGTTTTTTGCTTCACCACTAGGTAAATTATCAAGCGCGGTTTTAAGCGCCATAACCTCGCGTTTTTGCTTTCGTATGCGCCGCTCCATCGCCCTTTGTTGCTGTTGCAGTTCATAGAGCTTTTTGTTTTCTTCGCTATCGAATTGTTCAAAGGGGTTGTTGATACCATCGCCCGGGCCGTGAGAATGTCGGCAGTTAGCACCGTGTATTCCCTGAACATCGCCCAAGCCGCAAACGCTAAACGGCGGGTAGCGGTCATCCGTTCCGCTCTTTGAATAAAACTTTCCTTGCCACCAATAATGGTTGGTATAATCTTCGCGGTCTGTTACTCGCGCTCCTAAATGGGCAGAAACAAGAATGGTATCCCATTTCATTTCGTCCATCCGCGCGTCAGTAACCTCTGCGCAAGCCTGTGAAATGCCAGTGCGCACCGCTCGGAGCGTGGCGGTTTCTATCGTATCGGTATGTCCGCTCGGGTAATTAACAACAACACCGTTTTTAGCAATTCGGTTAATGCTTTGCTTTACCGCTTCGGAATACGAAACCGCCCCCGACACAGCAAGGTTATACGCTCTATCGCACTCGCTGATAAAAAGCTGTTGAGCTGCATCCGCTGTTGTTCGCGTGAAGTTAATCCATTCACCGCGCGTTGCTTCATATCCTCGTTGCACAAGGCGCATAAGATATGGCGATTGTCTGAGCGGTCGCGGCTCAAGTCCTGCAGCAGCATAAATTGCATCATCATAACGCAGAGTTCGCACTCCCGCATCTTCAAACGCCGCCTTAATTGCCTTTAGTTCAATTCCTGTTTTCTTGGCAATAATCGCCGCAAGCTCTTGTCGCAAATATCCGGCTTCTTGCAGTGTTTCAAGTTGCCATTTATCAACAGCGGTTAGCAAGTAATCCTCGCCGCGCCCAATACGCAAAACAATTCGCTCGATAATGCGATTGATAATCTCACTATGCAATTCCGAAGTGATTTGTTCTGCATTTTCGGCAATATCAAGCAGATATTCGGGATCAAGCATTATTCTTCAGCTCCGTATACGGTTTCTCTTATCTGCGCTGCTGCTTCAAGTTCTTTTGCTTCATCCTCGGAATAGCCCTCGAATTTAACAAGGTAATGCCAAAACGGCACGCGCCCGGCTGTTACATAGCTATACCAACGCGCCTTATCTTCCTCGCGGTTATATACAATGTCGCCAAAGTCATAAACGACTTCATAAACGCCGCGCGGTGCGAGTGAATAAGCATCGGCGAATTTATCAAGCGCATAAAACAGTCCGTCAAGGCAAGATTGCAATTGGTCGCGCACATCTTTAACGAGCTGTATTGTGCGGCGATCATCTGCTTCAACCTGGGTTGCGGTAATCATTCCGGTTTTTTCGTTAAACACGAAATAGCCGTTAGAAAATCCGCACTTAAAACCAATTTGCGAAAGCAAGGCGTTAATGCCTGTCAATCTCTTTTCGGTTTCTAGTGTGGGGTTTATTTCGTGATAAATATCGCTCGATTCTGTTCCATCCCCCTCAACGAGCTTTATGTAGTCAGGGAGCGGAGAACCACCGCGTAGGGCGTTATGCGCCTGTGCTGCGCTAATCTTAACGCCATTTGGCAGAAGTCTATCAGAGTCCATAAGCACAGTGCGCTTGCTATCTCCGATTTCTTTCGCGTTACGGCTGTATGCAATATCAAGGTCGGCTAGTTCCTCAAGAGCCTCGGCAAATATAGGCAACCCCATAGCCGAGCCAATATCAATGTTGTTTGCAATCGGAGTGCGGAAAGTACCGAACAGCATTCTATCAACGCCCTCGGCAACAACTTCTTCAGCAAGACCCGACCAAGGCGTAAGAGATATATCAATTGGCTTGCCTTTATCGCCCTTGGTTTCGCCTATATAGCATCGGTTGCTTATGATATAAACATCATTGTCAAAGCGGTGATATTCATAGCGCGTAAACCATTTCTCAGTTATTGCGTCTTGCTCTTGAGCGAAAAACACAATGCCTCTTATTTTGCCGTTCTCGCTGTCCGTCACCATAAATTGACCAGGCGTGAGGAAGTCAACACCAGCGCCGTTAGGCTTGAAAATAACTGTGCCGTATGCGCAGCCATACTCTACCCACTGCCGGAGCGCATCATAAATATTATCGATCTGACCTTGCAGCCAATTCGCTCTTACGCTGCCGTCAACGGTTATCTTCGTTCCCATCATTGCCAACTTTGCAACCTCGGAGCAAATTGTTTTTGCAAAATTGACCGTCTTTATACTCTCGTCAGCGTTCACCCATTCAGGAGTGCCGCCGTAGGCTCTCCCGCATTTCCCGATAAATTCCGTCATACTAGGGGAAACAATTGAAGTTACCCCGAATTCGTCTTTAGCCCTGCTCGGTATAAGCAAGTTAAACCACCTCTTTATAGTTGATACAATTCCCATTTTATTCCCTCACTCTACGGCGCATAATCGTATTCGCGAAATAACGAACAGCGTCCATCGCGTGGTCGTTGTCCTTAACTACCTTATCTTCCGTTGACTTCTCATCCCACCGATACAAGCCAAACTCGCGTATACAATCAACGCAAGAGCGGTGGATTTTTATATTTCCATCACGCAGATAAACAGCCGTGCGGCGAATACCGTCAAGCACTGAGTTGTTAGCCTCTTTGACTCGCATTCCACGGCGCTTGAGAGCAGTAATAAAAGAAGCCGCCGAAGGGTCAACAATTGCTTTTGCAATGTCATAGCCTTTCGCCAGTTCCAAAACCTTGTCACAATATTCTTCGTCTGTTAGCGTTTTTTGTGTTTTGCGTCCGTCATAGTAAAACTCTTTAATCATCACGGCTTTATCGCCTGTTACGGACCACAAACCACAAGCGAAGGGATTGAGTGTGCCATAGTCAATACTGATGTAATACTCCGCGCCCTTTGGCTGTTCGTCCGTTATGTTTGCCTCGCCGAAATTATAAACAAGACCCTCGGCAAGCACCCATTCACCCAAGATATACCGCTGGTAAAAAACGCCTGTGTAATTGTTCCTATACCAATTTATTTTTGCCTCTGACAGTGATGGGTTATCATCCAGCAGAAAATGCAAATGTAAGGCATTACGTTCTTTTGCTTTCTGAATCCATTCTGTGTAAAACCAGTGTTGCGGCGAGTCGGGATTGCAGTTAAACCATAGCTTTGCGCCCTCAACGGAGCAACGCGCCATTGCCTGTTCTACAAACGAGCGCGGCATAAGAGCAACTTCATCCATAAGAATACCCGCAAGCGTTCTACCTTGAATAAGAGTAAACGAGCTTTCGTCCTTGCCGCCGAACACTTCAAAATAATTCGTGTGCTCACCATCAGATACAATGAGCAGCTTATCAGACTTTCGCCACTTTATGTTGTATTTATCTTGTGCATAAGTTAAGCCGAGATATGGCGTTATGATGTTCTTAACCGTGCTGTCAACAGTCTTTCCGCAGATGCCAAAACGTTGGTTGTTGCAACGCCTCATTGCATCGTCAACAAAGGACAGCATCATAAAGACGGTTTTACCGCTACGGATTGCACCGTCACATATCAGCGCATCATATTTGGTAAATGGGAAAGCCATTATTTGTTTTTGCTTTTGGCTAATCGGCATTGTTCAACCTCTCAGCTTCTTCCTTGAGGGAAAGGGTCAGCGGGTCGTCCTCGCGTTTTGTTACGCCGATGTTGAAGCCACCCGCAGCATATCGCTTCATTAGCTCCTTGCCTGCATTTAATCTATCAGAAAGTGAGGCATCAAGCCCAAATTGGTCTTTTACCTTGCCTTGCATAACATCTGAGAAAAACTGCATTACATCATCTGCTGTTGCTATGCGCTTTTCCTCTTTTGGGCTTAAACGTTCGGCTATATATTCTGAAATTTGAGGTTTCTTTAAGTTTTCAGCCCCAATAAAAGGTGCGGTTTTTTCGCTATATCCGGCTTTTCTCGCAGCGTCAGACGCATTTCCACTCTCTATGTAATAATCGGCAAATGCTTTCTGCTTTGGTGTCAGCGGCACATTAGCCACCCCCATACAAAGCTGCTAGCATTTTCACAACGTCAACAAGCGAATAAGTCTCAAGAATGGTGGTATTTACTCGTCTGTCATTTACTTCTTTCGTTTCAATAAGCAAGTATTTTGTCACCATCCTTTCTGCTCTTGGTGAATAGCTTTGCACTTGATTAATTTTGTAGTGCATCCCCTGTTGGCACAATGCCGTTTGAAGTTTTCTAGCTGTAGCAAACAAGTTCATTCATCGCACCCAGCCTGTATAAACGCTCTCTTGATTTTCGGATACTGAGCGGCAATCCAATCAACGTATGTTTCATCATGCCCCATCTGATGGGCGAAATTTTCATGCAGTCCGCTTTCAAATAGAAATGCGTGGATTATCTCATGACGGAGTATTTTACGGCGGTAAACCTCAAAATCGCCAAGATTGCAGTCGGCACTTTTTTTAGATATTACAATGCGTTTGAGCGTCTTATCACAATAGCCGTCACATTCATAAAGTTCTGTATCTTGTTGTGGAGTGAGTTCATATATGGTGTACTTTGTTCCGAGAATATTTATTGTCATGTGTGCACCTCTTAAACCCTCGCCGTTGCTTCGTGCTTTGTGCCGTTAAGATAGATTATCGGATTTTCTTTTGCTGACGGTTTGAAGCCTTGTACATCTCCGTAGCCGCCATAATTGAGCGCCGCCGCAGTGTTGACAAACAGCTTACTAACCATCTGAATGGAACTGTTAGCCATACTTGTACGATAAAAACCGCAACGGAATATAGCAGGCAAGTGAGTATGACCGCAGATGTATATATCAGCATCAACAATCTGCGCGAGATCAGCAAGACGGTTTATTTTACCGCCCTCTTTTCTGCCCCCACCGCTGCCGTGCGTAACATAAACGGTATAGGCAACTTTGCGCCCATGCTGTTTGTCTGCAGCGCGGTGTTTACCAAATCGGATAAACAAAAGCGCTGTTGTCGGGCTATATCTATCTCGCAGCCCCAATTGGTCAGCCATAAGCGCGGTTATATCGATACCGTCTGATTTGTAAATGCGGTTTTCGTGGTTGCCGTGGAGTATGCAGAGCACCTTTCCGGCTTTTGCCAAAGGCTCAAAGAGCTTGACACATTGTTTAAGCTGTTCCATTGGCGATAGATTAGCACCGTATGTGTCGCCAACGCTCGATGCTATGGCCGTGTCCATGAGGTCGCCGCCCAGTATGCAATAAGCGTTTGGAGTTTCTTCAATGTGTTTAAGTAGCTTTTGAATGTGAAACCAATCGCTCATACCGTCGCCGAGATGCAAGTCCGACAGCGCGTGAAGTTCTATATTTTCGTGCTCTACTGGCAAATCAATTTTGATTGTCTGCATTATTCACCGCCTAATTAAAACAACGCAAGCCCCCACCCTCTGGCATACAATGGCGTTGTTGATTTCCCGCGCCGCGAAGGGAAAGAACGGCGCATCCAAATTTACAAGCTTGTGTTTTACGGTTGGCTACAAGCACGCCCCGGACCAACCAAGTTATTTATAAGTCGCTCATTACTTGGAAGAGCGGCAACTCTAAACAGACGGCCCATAATTGTGCGCCCCTTATCGTGGGGGCAGCTTATGGGAGCTGTTTGGTGGGAAATACAAGGTTCGAACTTGCGACCTATCGGTTAAAAGCCAATTGCTCTACCAACTGAGCTAATTTCCCATGTGCCACTTTCGTGGCATTGTAGGTTTTCGGCTTTCCTACGCGCCCAAGCGATTTAGCGCCGCGCTCACGGCGTAATGTAAACACAACTCTGTTGGTGGGAAAGGTGGGAGTCGAACCCACAAATCACTGCTTTTGAGACAGTTGCATATGCCTGTTCTGCTACATTCCCATAATTAAAGCCCCACCGCGTTGGCGATGAGGCTTGGTATTATTTAGTCATTTTTCGCCCACACCCTGGGCAATAGTCGGTGCG
>JAZNIA010000028.1:0-4950 GCA_045577195.1 Congzhengia sp. | reverse complement strand
AGCCCGATCGGGGTTTGCGTTCTTGTGATCAATTTTGGTTACAATTCCAATAACCTCACGCGTTGCCTGGCCGGTAATATTTGGGCTGTATAGGGAAAAGGGTTCTGTAGCACTGAGCAGGAGTCCAACAATATCCGACTCATAGGAGTAGAGCGCTAAGGCGCCACCTAAGGTTTTTGTCTGGATATATTCTCCAGGGGTATCTATCACAATATCATCGTGTTTGATATACTGTGTTTTGTCATACTTGATTTTTTCGCCATGCAGCGCTTGCGTCAGTGTTGTTTTTCCGCTTTCGCTACGGCCGATTAAAATAATTTTTCTCATAGTTTTATGTTCTTGAAATGTCGCAAACGGTAAAGCCTAACACTTCTTTGGAGTAATCACAGAGTGCTTTTAACGCGGAATCAACCTCAGAAACAGTTCCGGTAACGATAAGTGTACCGCTGAACCGATCGACAAAACCGATTTCAGCACCGGACGCCTTTGTTGCGATGTCTGCGATGATAATTGCAGTTTCTGCAGGGGAGATGGTCACAATACCGATTGCAGACTTTGCATAATCCACGTTTGGGTCAAGTCCCAATTTTTGGTATAAAATCGGATCGGGATTTGCGATGATATGTGCTATGGTAATTTGCTTGCCTGGAACAAGCTCCTGAATGATTCGCATTTTATCTTTCAAATTTAACATTTCAAAATCTGTCATTTTAACCTCCGATCTGACATTTTAGACGTGTGTTTTGTGCAGCTTGCAAGAGAGACTGCATTTTTTCGTTGGATGGGGGGGTAAGAGCCGCTAATTCGTAAGTGCGTCCAAGACCTTTGTACTTATCCTGTCCCAAACGGTGATAAGGAAGAAGATGTATCTCATTTACGTTCGGCAAACTTTCTGCAAAATGTGCAATCGAATAAATTTCTTCTTCTGTATCGTTAAATGTCGGAATTACCGGAACACGAATGATGAGTTTGTTTGCTTTTTCTGCAATTTTTTTTGCATTTTCCAAGATTAAATCATTTGGTTTTTTTGTAAAAAGTTCGTGTTTTTTTGAATCTGTATGCTTGATATCCATCAAAAAAAGGTCAAGGTATGGTAAGAAACGTTCAATAGTTTCAAAGTTCATACATCCTGTAGATTCGATTGCCGTGTTAATGGAGTTCTCTTTGCATGCACGAAGCAAATCAACTGCAAAATCTGGCTGACATAATGCTTCACCACCAGATAAGGTAACACCACCGCCGGAACGCCTGTAATAGGGCATGTCACGTTTTACAATTTCCATTACCTCGCCGACCGTCACATCTTTTCCGACGGTTTTTGTCTTGCCACCTTGGATCATTTGTTCGATGGCGTAATTCTGCGATTCCGGATTACAGCACCATTTACAGCGTAGAACGCATCCCTTTAAAAACACAATTGTGCGAATACCCGATCCATCGTGTACAGAGAATCTCTGAATATCAAAAATTCTCCCTTTGGTATCATATATGCTCATGTAATCACATCCCTTGCTCGGTTCTGTTGATAATATCGTCCTGCAGTGATTTGGAAAGGGTAGTGAACAGAGCGCTGTATCCTGCAACACGAACAACCAGCCCTTTATACTTCTCAGGATTTTTTTGTGCATCCAGGAGAGTTACGCGGTCAACAACGTTGAACTGAATATGACTTCCTTTTTGGTCAAAATATGCACGAATCAACGAACAGAAGGATTCTAAACCGGACTGTCCCTTTAACGCAGAGGGATGGAATTTCATATTAAAGAGTGTTCCGTTTGACGCGATAAAATGATCTAACTTTGCAACAGAGTTACAGGAAGCTGTAGGACCGTTTACGTCTTTACCGGCGGGGGGGGAAACGCCGTCTGCAACGGGTGTGTATGCCAATCTGCCGTCCGGCGTGGCACCGGTCTGTGCACCGAGAGGTACATTTGCAGAAACTGGGTAGAGCCCTGCTTGATAACGGCCGCCTCTGGGGTTTGAATATTGTTCTAAAGGTCTTGTGTAGGTGTATGCGACATCTCTTGCAAAAGCGTCGACTTCAGGAATGTCGTTTCCAAACTTCGGAACTTCGTCAATCAGTTCTTTGATTTTTCGGTATTCAGCTGCTTTTACAGAGCCTTCACTGGAAGCTTTTACTGCAGAAACAATCTCGGAAACTATTTTCTCATCAACCTGCTTTCCGTCTTTTAACAGTTCGGATACAACCGAAAGTGTAATATCTTCAATCTGTTCTTTGGACACAGACTCTCCATAGTTATTTTCAAGTGCTTCCTTCAGTTCAGAAAGCGTAAATTTCTTTTGTTCAAAAACTAAGGTTTTAATTGCATACAAAGAGTCTGCCATGTTGGCAATACCAAAGCCCTGCGGACCGGTGAAGTTGTAAACTGCACCGCCCTCCTGCACCGATTTTCCGCGCACGATACAGTCATCTACCATAGAAGACAGGAAGGGGAGCGGACATCTTGCAGCATGAGCAAGGTCAATTGCATTGTCTGCGTTTACCATCAATGCAATCATTTCATTCATCTGTGCTTTATAAGCGTCATAGAATTCTTCGAATGTTTTCATTTCAGAAACGGGTTTTGTTTTCGGTCCAATCTGAATTCCTTTATCCATACCACAGGAGAATGTTAACTCTAAAGGACGACACATATTAAAAAATGCAGCATCGTGCCAACCGTCTGTTTTTCCGCTTTTTTGCGGCTCAACGCAACCAATGATATTGTAATCGAATGCATCTTCCATGGTAAGTCCGCGATTAATCAGTGCAGGAATGATTACCTCGTCGTTGTAGTACGCAGGAAGACCAATGCCGGTTCTGGTTAACTCTGCTGCTTTCATCATGAGGACATGGGGCGTACCATTCCAGATACGGATTGAAAGAGAAGGCTGCGGTAACGCAACATGCATCGATGCTGTAATACACATGAAAGACAAATCATTTGTTGCATCTACACCTGGAGCAGACTGACCGCCGACAATCAGGTTTTGAAACAGACTGTACCCTGCAAAACCTTCAGCGGATGCTGCGTCACGAATCTTGTTTAAATCATTTAATTTAACCCAGATGCAGTCAATCAGCTCCTGTGCAAATTCCGGCTTTATGCTGCCGTTATCTAAATCGTTCTTATAATAAGGATACATATATTGGTCAAATCGACCGGGAGAGATGGAATGACCACTAGACTCTACCTGAAGCAGAAGCTGAACAAACCAGAAAGACTGACATGCCTCGTAAAACGTTTTTGCTCCATTTTCAGGAACAGTTGCACAGTTTTGTGCAATTTTTAAAAGCTCCAGCTTTCTCGTTTCGTCAGTGCATTTATTTGCTTCTTCGAGCGCAAGGTGAGCGTACCGCTTTGCATATGTAATAACAGCTTCGCAACTTTCGATTACAGCCTCTAAAAACGTTGTTTTTTGGTTATAATCTACATCGGATAGTTTGCAGTCTGCAAGGGTTTTCTCAGCTCGTTCAATAATGCCACGGAACCCAATTGCCAGCACTTCATCGTATTTTACGGTAACATGTCCAACACCGTTATAGAAGTAGTTGCCAGGCGTGAAAATATTATGCTCCATCGCAAGGAGTGTTCTTGAATCCATCAAGGAAGTTGCGTATTCGCTTGTTGTCTTGCCTGTCCAGTAACGGTATGCTTCAGAAAGTGCTTTTTTGTTTTCGTCTGTGATGATGAAGGGGTCAGCAGAACGGGTTGCAACGGTATCAAATTCAGATTCCAGCCAGGAATAAGAGTATTCAGGAAAGGTCTGGCAACTTCTGGGTTGCTTTGCTGCACTTCCGACAATCAGCTCGTCAGGGCGGATTACAATCGGAATATTTTCCAGAACATGACGAAAAGCCTTCGATCTTCTTTTAATGATCGGAAGCGCTTCGGTATTTTTGTATGACTCAGTTAACAAAACCGCACGATCACTTTCTACCTGTGGCATTTTTTCGAACAGGTGGTCAACCAGTTTTGTAATTCTGTCTGATTTTGGGATGTTTTTTACAGTATATTCGCTCATAATGTACCCCTTTCATGCGAGAACTTTAGAATTTCGTTAACGACGCAATCGGTGCTGTATTTGCACATCTTTTTAATTTCGGGAATTGCAGTGGGAGAAGCAAAACTCAGCCGTGCCTGTCGCAGCATTTCGAGATCGTTTGTATTGTCGCCAAAGGCGGCAGTTTGAAATGGAGAAATGTCCCATTGTTTTTGAAGTTTAGCACACGCAACACCTTTATCAGTACCGCGCGAAACAAATTCAAGCCAGTCTTTGTCACTATAAATCTCTGTAAGTTGTCCAGAATTTGCGGCGAGCGTTTTCACTTTGCATCGATTTTGCGCGGAAAGTTTATAAAATGCAAGCTTGTAAACATCGGCGCATAATCCGTTTGACAATAAAGATTGAGATTGCATGCAATTACCAAAACAGAATGTTTTATTCATACCGTACATTGTCAGCGATGCGTTATCTTGATAATATTCTTCTTTGAAAAAGATAGAAGCAACCGATTTTTGTATAGGAGCATCAAATAAAATTTTTCCGTTTTGTACAGCAAGCGCACCGTCGTTTGCAATCAAAATGATTGTATTTAGTACGGGGGAAAATAAAGAGGCAAGGTCTGGGAAGCTTCTACCGCTTGCAATTATGAAATGAATTTTTGCATTGGTCGCGGAGCGGATAGCTGAAAACACATCTTCCGATATAGCGGTACTGCCTTTTTTAAGAAGTGTTCCATCTACATCGCAAAAAATCATGCGAATATCCGTCTGTTCCATACCAATCCTCCGTTTTTGGTCTATATATTTCTTTACTTTATTATCATAACGCATCCCGATATAAATGTCAAGAGAAAACAAGAAGAAAAATAAAAAAATAAACAAAACAAAGAAAAACAAAAAATGGAAATCGTCATCAATGCTCAAAATAACCAAAAATAAAAAA
>JAZNIA010000027.1:0-2267 GCA_045577195.1 Congzhengia sp. | reverse complement strand
CAGCATCAATTCCTCCATTGTGCTCTCAAAGCTAAAGAAAAACGATATTAGAAAACATGGCAGCGGCAACGCGGGCGCAACCAATACGCTTCGCGTCATGGGAAAAACAGCGGCGGTAGTTGTGTCGCTTGGTGATGCATTAAAAGCGGTGATTACCTTTTTGTTGGCGCTTTTGGTGGCGCAGTTGTTTCGGTTAGATGCGGAATACACCATGTATTGCAAATACTTAGCAGCGTTCTTTACCGTAATCGGGCATAATTTCCCCGTATTTTTCGGTTTCAAAGGCGGAAAAGGCATTCTGACCTCCACTACGGTCATCTTTCTCTTCGACTGGAGAATCGGACTTATGGTACTGGCAATTGGTGTTGCACTGATTGTGCTGACACGTTTTGTGTCTGTCGGCTCTATGGCAGGTTGCGTACTATATCCGATGTTTGTGTTTGCGTTTAACAGCGGTGAAACGCTTCTTTATAAGAAACTACATTTGGTTTTGGCGCTTGTTTTGGGCGTCTTGGGCATCTGGCGTCACAGAAGCAACATCAAAAAACTGCTGGCGGGAACAGAATCCCGCATTGGTGAAAAAACAAAGGCATAAGTAAATACCCGCCGTTTTTTAAAAGCGGTGGGTATTCGTCGATTTTATCAGACCTTACAAGAAAGGACGAAGCTATGAAAATTGCAGTAATTGGTTCCGGTAGTTGGGGCTGCGCACTGTGTGCGGTTCTGGCAGAAAAGGGAAATGACGTTTGTCTGTGGTCTTTTTTTCAGGAAGAAAGTGAGCAGCTTGCAAAAGACAAAGAAAACAAGCAGAATCTTCCGGGCTTGATTTTGCCCGATTCCGTAACATATACCAGCGACTTAAAAACGGCGGTGGAGCAGTGTGCGGTTATCGTGATGGTTACTCCCTCGTCGGTGCTGGGTGAAACGGCAAAAAACATGGCACCTTACGTTCAAAAGAACGCGGTTATCATTTGCGCCTCTAAGGGATTTGATTCTGAAACGCAGAAGACGCTGACAGAAACCCTAAAACATCATATCCCGCAGGCACGCGTTGCAGCTCTTTCCGGTCCGTCTCATGCGGAGGAGGTTGCAAAAGGACTTCCCACCACACTGGTTGCAGCAAGCGATGACAGCGCTGTGGCAGCGCAGATTCAGGATTTGTTTATGACAGATGCGCTCCGCATTTACACATCCGGCGATGTAACGGGTGTAGAACTGGGCGGTGCGCTGAAAAATATCATTGCCCTTTGCGCCGGCATATCTGACGGGTTGGGTCTGGGAGATAACACAAAAGCTGCGCTGATGACGCGCGGCATGAGCGAAATTGCCCGCTTGGGAACGGCGATGGGTGCGCAGCTTTCAACCTTTAGCGGTCTTTCCGGCATGGGTGATTTGATTGTAACCTGCACCAGTATGCATTCGAGAAACCGCAGAGCCGGTATTTTAATCGGTCAGGGCAAAACGGCAGACGAAGCGGCAAAAGAGGTTGGCATGATTGTAGAAGGCATTTATGCCACAAAAGAGGCATATAAGCTTTCCAAAAAGCTGGGCATCGAGATGCCAATCACGGAGCAGGCGTACCGCGTTTTGTTTGAGGGAGCACCGGCAAAGGATGCCGTAGAATCCCTGATGACAAGAGAAAAACGCCATGAATCAGACAGTGGATTTGTAGCAAACTAAGGAAAGATAGGGTAAAGACATGTTTAACTGGTTTAAAAATAAGAAAGATACACAAGCAGAGCTTATCAAAAATGTGCTCGATGAGGCGGAGAAGAAAAACGTTTTTTCCGAGCCGGAGCTTGATGAAACAAAGCCTTCCGAGGAAGAAACGCCGGATGTTGTGTTGCCGGAAACGGAGCATAGAGAGGAAACGCCAAGTTTTGAAGAAACATCGGGTGTTGCGGAAACACCAAGCCTTGAGGAAAAATCGGCGGCTTGTCCGGACTATATCGAGGACACCGTGCAGGACAAAAAGGCGAAAAAAGGTTTTTTTGCGAAGCTGAAAGAGGGCTTGTCGAAAACCCGCGACGCAATTTTTGGGCGGTTAGACAGTGTGTTTTCCGCATTTCAGTCCGTTGATGAGGATTTGTTCGAAGAACTGGAGGAAACGCTGATTATGGCAGACATTGGCGTCGACACCTCCGTGTTTATGATAGATGCCTTGCGTCGGCGCGCAAAGGAAAAGCACATTACAGACCCGATGGAGCTAAAAAGTGAATTGAAAACTATCATCAGTGAAATTCTGCTCGGTCAGGACTCAAAATGTC
>JAZNIA010000026.1:0-7542 GCA_045577195.1 Congzhengia sp. | reverse complement strand
GTCTATAGTTTCAAGGTAAAATCGCTGGACACGGGGGAATGGGTGGACAGGTTTCAGGAAGTTCTCCTGCTGATCCCGCGAAAAAACGGCAAGACGGAGCTTGTCGCTGCACTGGAACTGACAGAGCTGATCCTGGGAGAGCCGGGAACGGATATCGTGTGTTCCGGCATGGATGACGGCACGGCTGACCTCGCCTATCAGGCGATTGATACCATGCGCCTGCTGATCGATCCGAAATCGGTGGATACCTGGAAAAATCAGAACGGTATCAAGTGTTTTGCAAACAAGAACCACATCTACAAGCTGTCTGCATCGACACGGCAGCGTGAAGGTCGGAACATTGACATTGCCGGTATTGACGAGGTGTGGAGCCTGCCGGAGGACGGTGACATCTACAAGAGCATTCAGCAGTCTACCTCGGTCAAGAACAGTTTCAAAATTTTCATGTTTGGCTCCGAGGGTTTCGTGGACGGTTTCCTGAACCGGAAACGGCTGGAATATCAGAAAATCATTGACGGCGAGGACGACAGCGATGCAGCACGCAGGAAACTGCCGTGGATGTATACGCAGGACAGCGAGCGCGAGGTTTGGGAGACGGATACAGACGGCATCTCGAAATTGTGGCAGAAATCCAATCCGACCATCGGAGAAGTGAAGAAATGGAGCTATCTGCGCGATCGCGTGGATGAAGCGAGAAAATCCAAGTCGGACAGGCTGTTCACGCTGTCAAAGGACTTTAATTTTAAGCAAAACACTGTGGTTGCCTGGCTTAATACGAATGAATACATGTATCCGGCAAGGTATGAGCTGGACGATTTCCGGGGCGCTATTGTACTGGGGGCTGTGGATATGTCGGAAACGACTGACCTGACGGCTGCTAAGATTCTGATTTTGAGAAAGGACGGCAGGATCAAGTATATCTACCAGCATTACTGGATCCCGGAAGGTAAGCTTCTGGAGCACGACGACAAGAATGCCGGAGCGAAGTACAGAGACTGGGCAAGGGACGGACTTCTGACGATCTGTGAGGGAAATGACAATGATTTGACCCTTGTGGCGGACTGGCTCTTCCAGCTCTACAGGGACTTCGGAATCAAGCTGTATAAATGCGGGTATGATGTGCGGTTTTCGCGGGACTTTCTCAGGCAGATGGAGGAATACGGGTTTGAATGTGAACTGGTTTTGCAGAACAAACAGACCCTGAACAATGCGCTGAAGCTGTGTGAGCAGGATTTCCGGGCGCATCTGATCAACTATAACGAAAATCCGATAGACGCCTGGAACTACGGAAACGCTGCGCTGGAGGTAGACAATTCCGGAAACTGTCAACTTGTCAAGATTCCCGGTCAGCCGGGCAAGAAGATTGACGGTGCGGTGACTTTGGTCATCCTCTACGAAATGTTCCGGCGTTATCGCTCGGATATGCTGAAACTTGCGAAATGAGGTGGTAAAAACGGGTATTTTCAGTAAACTGTTTCACCGAAAACCGGCTGACGCAACCTATGTAAAGCCGTTGGACGGATGGGCTCCAATCTATCCTCAATTCGGCGATAATATCTACGCATCGGACATCGTTCGGCAGTGTGTAAGCTGTATTGTGAAGGAAATAAAGAAACTCCGCCCGGTGCATTTGCGTTACAAGGATACAGACAGCATGCCTGTAAAGGGTACGCTGCAGGATATCCTGAATCAGCCGAATCCGCTGATGACAACGACGGATTTTCTGGAAAAATGTGCGTGGCTGCTGCTGTTAAACTGCAACTGCTTCTGCGTCCCGGTGTATAAAACGTGGACGGGGCATGACGAGGACGGCAACACCATCGAGCGGCGTGTGTATGAAGCTATCTATCCAATCAAGCCGACGCAGGTTGACTTCATAGAGGACGCTGCTGGGCGGATGTTTGTGCATTTTTGGTTTGCTAACGGTTATGATACGACAATCCCATATGAAAATGTAATACACCTGCGTTATGATTACAGTGTAAACGACTTCATGGGCGGCGGTGTTGACGGACAGCCTGACAACATCCCGATTCTTGAAACACTGAAACTCAACCACAAGCTCCTGCATGGTTTGGCTACTGCTATGAACGCCGCTTATACGATTAACGCGGCTGTAAAGTATAATACCATGTTAGACGATGGTAAGATTGAGGCAAATCTCCGGCGGTTTGAGCAGCTGCTTAAATCTTCTGAATCCGGTATCTTGCCGATTGATATGAAATCGGAGCTAGTTGTTTTTCCGAAATCTTCGGTTAAGCTTCTTGACGCGGATACACTGAAGTTTCTGGATGAGAAAATTATCCGAAATTGGGGCGTTCCGTTGTGTATTCTAACGGGTGACTATACAAAAGAGCAGTATGAGGCGTTTTATCAGAAGACTATTGAGCCGCTTGTCATCACGCTCACACAAGCTTTTACCAAGGGACTCTTTACGACAAGAGAGAAGGCCCTCGGAAACCGCGTAGAATTCCTGCCTGAAAAACTTGTCTTCATGTCTATTGGGCAGATTATCGAGATGGTGAAAGAGCTATCGCAGACGGGCGGCATGTATGAGAATGAAAAGCGCGTGGCGTTTGGCTTGCCCCCGCTGGAAGAGCTGAAGGGTAAGCGATACATGTCGTTAAACTGGATAAACGCGGATGACGCTTCGGCATATCAGGTAGGAAATAAGAAAAACGTGAATATAGACATAGTAGACGAAGAGAGGGAGGACGTGTGAAATGGCAGTTACATTGAGCGGCAGCACTGGAAACCTCAAAGGCGAATCCAGCGACACGAAACCCAAAACAAACGTGGAAGTGAATACGCTGTTTCTGGAGCTGGATACCGGAGATTTTTATTATTTCGACGGCTCTGATTGGCAGAAGGTGGGTGGCGAGTAATGGATATGTACGACATCCTTCTGGCACGGTATCTCGCACGGGTGGACGTCTGCGCCACAATGGATATGTATGACATCCTCTTGGCACGATATCTATGCGGCATCACCGAAGAAGAGAAATATAAAACAATTACAGGTGGTGATAACTGATGAATGTCCTGAAACGCGCATTTGAGGCGCATTATGAGACGAGGGATGAAGGCTCCGGCGGCATTGTTTCCGGGCGTCCCATCATTTTGAACAGCATCACCGATTTGGGCTGTTTCCGTGAAGTGATTGACGAGCGGGCGCTGGACGGTACAGACGTGACAGACGTCCGGCTGTGCCTGAATCATGACACGTCATACGTTTACGCACGCAGCAGAAACAACAACCCAAACAGCACGATGCAGATTTCAACCGACTCCGGTGGGTTGACTTTTACGGCATCTTTGGCACTGGAAGAGTCCCCACGGGCGCGGGATTTCTACACCGCAATTAAACGCGGCGATATTGATAAAATGTCTTTCATGTTTTCGATGGAAGACTATGAATGGGAAGACGTCGATTCGGACAGCCCAATTCGTAGAATTACGAAAATTGGAAAAGTGTTTGAAATTTCGGCGGTAACATTCCCCGCATACCAATCAACGGCGATAGAGGCAAGAGACGCAGCGGCGCTGGACAGCGTTAAACGTGAGTTGGAGAGCTTACGGGCGTCCCGCCTTTCGGCATCACTGGATAGTGATATAGATTTGGCAAAGGCAAAATATAACTATTTTAGGAGGGTTTCAAGATGAGAATTGATTTTCTGAAAAAGCGTCTTGCGCGTCTCACATCTAAGCGCGACGCAATGGACGCAAAGTGCAGCGCATCCACTGATGCCGCTGAAGTACGCAGCCTCACCGAGGATTTGGTTGAGCTGAATGAAGAGATGGCGGAAATCAGCGAGGAAATTGCTGAGCTGGAGGCAAGAGACGCAGCAGAGCAGGCAAGGGCAAAGGAGCCCGCCCCGGCAGGTGCAGCAATTAGAAACGCAGACATTACCGCTTCTTTCGCGATGTCCACAGCCCCCACTGAAGTACGTACAACCAACGTACTGGAGTCTATGGAATACCGCAGCGCATTCCGTAACTATGTGACTAAGGGAGTCCCGATTCCCGCAGATCTGGACGCACAGGCAAGAGCAGCTGCAAAGGAGAATGAGCAGTTTGAGTCCCGTGCAGGTGACGCAATCAATACCGGCAATACCGGTGCTGTTATCCCTGTAACCATCGTTAGACAGATTATCAATACTTTCCGGAAGAAGTATGGTAATCTGTATAGCAAGGTTAGAAAGTTGAACGTTCAGGGCGGCGTTGAATTCCCGGTTGGTGAGCTGGATGCGGCATTCCACTGGATTACAGAAAAGACTGTTTCTCCGGAGCAGGAGCTGGGGCCCGTTGCAGCTGTTTCCTTCAAGTATCACGTTGCGGAAATCCGTGTGTCTCAGACTTTCCTTTCTGCAGTGCTTTCTATCGACGCATTCGAGGCAGAGATTTCTAAGGCTATCGCTCTGGCATACATGCGTCTGATGGATACCGCTATTGTGAAGGGTACCGGCGTAGGACAGCCTCTGGGTATCCTGAATGACACCCGCGTAACATCCGACGCTACTCACTCCATCTCTATGACTGCCGCTGATATCTCCAACTGGACTGCGTGGAGAAAGAAGTTTTTCGCAAAGCTCCCTCTGGGCTACAGAAACGGCGAGTTTATTTTCAATAATTCCACTGTTGACGCATATCTCGAAACCATGGCAGACGCGAACAACAATCCTATTTTCAAACAGGCAACTGGTTTGACTGTTGATGATGGCGACGTTACATTCCCCGGCGGTAGATTTTTCGGTAGAGAGATTTCGCTCGTTGAGCCGGATATTCTCACCGATTTCGATACCGCAAGTAGCGGCGAGGTAATTGGTATTTTCTGGCAGCCTGAAGAGTATGCTATCAATGAAAACTTTGGTTTCATGATGCGTCGTTATTTCGACGAAGACAGAAACAAGTGGGTGAACAAGGCTCTCACCGTTGTCGATGGTAAGCTCTTGAATACCAAGGGTGTGTATCTGATTAAGAAGGCGTGATAGGGAGGCGACGGCATGAATACAAATCCTGAGGCGCTTAAAGCGCTGTACGTCGCGGCTGGTGGTAATGCATCGGCCGTGGCGGATGCCGTCACATCTGTTGACGTGCTGAATGCTATCGCTGTACTGTTTGGCGGTGATGGTGGCGCAACTACAAACCCGGACGCTATTGACAATATTGCAGCCGTGTACACAGCCGGTTTCGAGCCGGTGAATCAGAAGGACTTGTACAACTCTAACAAATTCGTTGCGTATTCTGATGGTGTTGTGCTGGTTGTTGGTGGTTTGTTCCCGACTGTTGAAGCCGGTGCAACCCAACGGGAAGTATTCGTAAACGTAAAGGCTGCAAAGGGAAAAACACTCACAAAGGTTTTTGATTATGCTCCGGGCAATTACACAGTAGCTGTGACAGGTGAAAATGTTACTGTTACAAACACAGGCGTGGCAAGCGGTTCACCCGCTATCGCAGCCGTTTACACAATTAGCTAAGGAGGAATTGAACATGATTAACACAGAAAGACAGGTGCCTGTCACCGAAGTATCCCTTCTGGATATTTATTTCAACGTTTTCGCAGTTGCAATGGGCGGCGATGCCCCCGAAAAGCTGGTAGCAACAAACCCCGGCGAGTTTACTGTTGCAACTAACAGTAAGGTGTACCTTGCAAACGAGCCTGTAAAGTCCCTTAATTTCGGTAGTAGCGTAACTGCTGGTGAAGTTTACTTTGTCCCCGCATATGACTATGTGGGATTTTCAATCAACGGCACAGCAACAGCAACCGTAGGCGATGATGTAAAGACATCCGGATACGGATTCTACTCGGCAGTACTTGACGACGGCGACGTAGTAATTACTGCAATCAATGACTAAGATTTTTTCAAAGATAATGGGGGCGATTTGCATGACTGTAACACCTGAAATCCTTGCAGGCGTGAAAGATAGATTGAGCGAATCCGGTGATTTTGCCGAAATCGACGCAACTCTTTCCGGATTTATTGAGGACGTTATGGACTACATGTCCGGGGCGGGTGTATCGGATGATATGATTGCCTCCCATGTTGGTTGTATCGCTCGTGGGGTTGATGACATGTATTGCAACAACTCCGGCGGTACGGATTTCTCTCCCGCATTCAAAAACATGGTTGCGCAGCTTGCATACCGAAGTTATTGAGGTGGTAGGCTATGGCGAATAACACGAGCGGATTCAAACCAAACAAGGCAAGGCAGACACGTACACGGGTTGAAATTCTTCAACCCACATACACGACATATCATGGCGTTCGGAGCGCATCATACGAAAGTACGGGCGTCGCTAAGGCTAACTGGGCGTCATACGGAGGTACAGCCGCAGTTGTTGACGGTGTCTTGTCGGTAATCGACACAGCGCAAGTCACGATGCGATACCGTCCGGATATCAAGGCTGGTACGTGTCTTAAAAAGCCTAACGGGGCGATTTATGAAATAAAAGGTGAGCCTGAGAATGTGGATGAGTCTAACCTGTGGTTGATGTGCCGCGTTGAAAGGGTGAAGGGTGATGGCTAAAAATCGGATGACGGTGGATTTTTCCGGCGTTGATTCGTATATCCAGCGCTTGCAGAAACTTCCAGGAGCAGCGGAGAAGGCTATCACCACAGCTCTCAAAGAGACGCAGGATTTTATAGCAGACAAGGCAGCCGCGTCCATAGCGCCGCACAATAAAACAGGAACAGTTGCGGGGACTATTCTCCGTGACGGCGATGTTGTGTGGACAATGGATACAGCGTCAATTGCAGT
Source organism: Congzhengia sp. (assembly GCA_045577195.1). GTDB lineage: Bacteria > Bacillota > Clostridia > UBA1381 > UBA9506 > Congzhengia. Next base: position 783 of record JAZNIA010000026.1, on the reverse strand, counting down.
AGGCTATGAGATTAAAGACAGCGAGGGGAATTTAACCGGCTTGCCATCTATCTTCTTGATGTATGGCACAGAAGTCGGCGGACAGACAAACATCGAGGCAGATAAGTCCATGTATATGGCTATCTACGGTAGTGCAACACGGCAGGAGGCTCGGCGCTTGCAGGAGCAGGCATTCGACAAGGTTTTGGATGAGGTGATGGGATGACAGATACATTGTGCGATATCTTGGAATCGTTCGGATATCCACTGTTCCTGCACGGGACGCTGAACGATGCCAATGCATTTCCAGATAGTTTTTTCACCTACTTCAATTCCGCGACGCCTGAGCGCATGTTTTATGATAACGACGCCCACGAAGCCGCGTGGACGTATCAAGTCTATTTTTATAGCACGGATAGGCGGACAGCTGAGACGGTAATTGAGCAGGCGCGGACGGCGCTGAAAGCAGAGGGATTTATCCCCAATGGAAAATCAATTGACTGTAATTCCGGTAAAAAGACGCACACAGGGCGAATGATTACCATACGGGCGATTGAAAACTATGAATAATAAGGAGGATACACTCATGAGTATTGCAGAATTCAGAGGTTGCGATCATTTGTGTGTTGCTGAAGTCACCAAAGACGCGAACGGCATTGGTGATTACGGCGGCTACACGACTGGCACCGTTAGCATCCTTACAGAGGTGGCACAGGTAGCGAAGTCCACAGATCAGTCCAGCGAGACACATTTCTATGACAACAAGGCAGCGATTACTATTCGCGCTATTGGTGCTGATACTGT
>JAZNIA010000025.1:0-2841 GCA_045577195.1 Congzhengia sp. | reverse complement strand
CCAAATGACAAAAGCGAATACGAAAACGCAGCGGCGATAGAATCGTTTTTCCATAGCGAGTGGTTTCAATGGCTGACCGGCGGCTGCGTGACCGGCGATGAAGCAATCAAAATGGCGAGGGAGGAACAGTATGCCTAACTTTGAAACTGGTGTTGCGAGTTATATTCACGCGCAAGCAACTGTTGACGTATTCTTCCCGGTGGATGCCAAAGGCAATGCAGATATAAGTTGTCGGCAGTGCTTCTACTTCCGTACCTCAAGCAATTCATGCGCCCTCAACGGTGAGGTTTGCGCAAACCCTCATAAATATGTCGGGGCTTGTTGCCCCTTGAAACCAAAGGAGGATTAACAATGGGCATTCCTGTTCTTATTCTTGGTGAGTCTGGCTCAGGGAAAAGCGCCAGCCTTCGCAACTTTGAAGCTGACGAAATCAGCATCTTCAACGTAGCAAGCAAGCCTCTGCCGTTCCGCAAGAAGCTGCCAAAGCTGGACAAACCTGATTACGCAATCATCAAAGGCTTTCTTGCCAAGCCCACCAAAAAGGCTTATGCGATAGATGATAGCCAGTATCTTATGTGCTTTGAGCAGTTTAGCAGAGCCAAAGAGACAGGCTATCAGAAATTCACCGATATGGCGCTAAATTTCTATGATCTTATCCAGTTTGTGATTAAGGCGCTGCCGCCTGATGTAATCGTTTATTTCCTGCACCATACTGATACCAATGACATGGGCAAAACCAAAGCAAAAACCATCGGCAAAATGCTTGATAGCCAGCTTACGGTTGAGGGTTTGTTTTCTATCGTGCTTCTGTGCAAGACAGATGGAACAAGACATTATTTCGAAACGCAGAGCGATGGGTATACAACAGCTAAATCGCCTATGGATATGTTTGAGCGCGAAATCGACAACGATCTGAAAGCTGTTGACTCTACAATCCGTGATTATTGGGAACTTAATCCCATTAACAATACTACAACTTCTAAGGAGGAAGAAAATAAATGAAACCTTATTCCGGATATACCCCTGAGCGCAAGAGCGCACGCGAAATTCTCCCCGCAGGCGGCTATGTCGCAAAGATTATGAACGTCAAGGAGCTTTCCTATGATTGGGGCAGCGTCCTTGCAATCAGCTTTGACATTGCCGAGGGCGATATGCGCGATTTCTTTGCAGCAGATTACCGCAGCAACACCGCCGAGGATAAAAAGTGGCGCGGTGTTTATCGCCTGAGCGTTCCCAAGGATGACGGCAGCGAAAAGGACGGTTGGACAAAGAACACCTTTAACGGCGCAATGTGGGCAATCGAGGACTCTAACCCCGGCTATCATTGGAACTGGGACGAAGGCACCCTTAAAGGAAAACTCGTCGGCGTTATCTACCGCAACAAGGAATGGGAGATGAATGGCAACACGGGATGGACAACCGAATGCGGAATGCTTGAGAGCGCAAACAATATCCGCGAAGGCAAATATAAGCCCCTCAAGGACAAGCCCCTCAAGAATAAGCCTGCCGAAACCAACGCGCCCACTTTTGATTATTCGGCAGTAATGGCACAGACCGATGGCGACCTGCCGTTTTAATCTATGACACCTTTTGAACTTCGCGACAGCTTGGAGGGCATGGTGGTGCTTGTCGATACACGGGAACAAGACACCCCACGCCTCCGGGCGAGACTCAAAGATATGGGCTGCTCACACGAACGGCAAAAACTCAATTTTGGCGATTACTCCGCGAAATTCCCCTTGCCAAATGGCGAATGGCTCAACCTCTCCGACAAGGTGGTTATCGAGCGAAAAATGAGCCTTGACGAACTCTGCAATTGCTACTGTAAAGAACGAGCAAGATTTGAACGCGAGTTTTTGAGAGCAAAAAATTCGGAAGCAAAAATATATTTGCTGGTTGAAAATGCGACATGGGAAAAAGCATATAACGGCGATTACCGTTCGAAGATGGGAAGCGGTGCTCTGATTGCTTCCCTGTGCGCTTGGCTCGCTCGCTACAACTGTCAGTTGATAATGTGCAAGCCCGAAACGAGCGGCAAACTTATCCGCGATCTTCTATACAGAGAAGGTAAAGAACGATTGGAAGTGATATCCGATGGCTAAGGCTGAAAGCGTTATCGAGCTTATTGAAATTCCGGAATGGACTCGCGCTGATTTTGAGTCAACGGAGCCGTTTGAATGGCTATATAACTACCGCGAAAACAAATTCCTGTTTATGCAGCTCAAAGAACAAATCAAAATCCGAGCCGGTAATGTCGGATTTCGCAATTTTGTTTCGTTGCTTAACGCCTATCTTGAAAGCAAGGTTAACGAGGGGCGCATAGAGCTACAACGCGCCACCGAGTTTGAGGGACAGCCTGTAGAGCTATACTGCGGCAACTATATTTGCGATGATGATGGCGTGAGTTACTATGACCGCCAAGGCGCTCCGATAATCGTATGCCGCCATCCTATCTTGCCGATATGCCGCCTTGTTAACATCGACACCGGCGAAATGAAACTTGAAATCGCTTTTAAGCGCGGCAGTAAATGGCGCACCGTTATAATCGCTCGTTCTGTTCTTGCAAGTCAGCAAAAAATACTTGACCTTTCAAATCTTGGTGTTGCCGTTGATAGCGAAAACGCCAAAGAACTTGTAAAGTACATTACATTTATCGAGTCCCAAAATTACGAGAAACTGGGCGAGATTAATAGCGTTGGTCGTCTCGGTTGGATAGAGGGACAAGGCTTTTCACCATACGTTGACGGCCTGCGCTTCGATGGAGATTTGACGTTTGCACATATGTTTGAGTCTATCAAGCAATCAGGCAAACTCAAAGAGTGGATAACTACGGCAACCGCT
>JAZNIA010000024.1:0-5164 GCA_045577195.1 Congzhengia sp. | reverse complement strand
AGACATTTAATTCGTCGCCTCGGAAAGTGCTTTTGCCAACTGATCGGGGCAGGAGGTTCCTCTGCCACCGCAATCAATTCCGGAAAGCAAAGAAATCAGCTCAGATGCTTTTCGTCCCTCGGCAAGCCTTGCCACGCCTTGGGTGTTGCCGTTGCAACCGCCCATAAAACGAACGTTTTTTACGATGCCATTTTCATCAATCTCAAATTTTATTTGCATGGAGCAGACGCCCTTGGGTCTGTAGATATATTCCATTTTTAAACCTCGATTCTTTTAAAGTCCAAGCGTGTTCCAAGCCTTTATCCACTCGCTTGCAATGATGCCGTGACCAATCGCAGTGGGGTGCACGCCGTCAATTACCACGCGTGATGCGCCTTGCGCATCAGCAGCATTTATAAATAGGTCAAACAGCGGAACAAAAACTGCGCTGTATTTTTTCGCCAGTTCCGAAACAACCACTGCTTTTTCCCGGGTAAGATAAGCCCACATATCGTAGGTTTCGTAAATGTCATTGCCGTACGGAGGCCAATCAAAGTTCAGCTTTACAATGAAAGGTTCCAGTAAAATCAGCTTGGTATCAGGATTTTTCTCCAGCGCTTCATAAATGATACGGTCATAGATAAACCGAAAGCGCTCTTTGTCGGATCCCTTTCCCAGACGTAGGTGAAAGCCCACGTCGTTGATGCCCATTAAAATGCTTAAAACATCGAAATTGATGTTTAAGGCATCCTCCTGCCAGCGTCCGTAGAGGTCGGCAATGCGGTTCCCGCTGACGCCGCGGTTATAAAAGTTTAGATCCTGTCTGCCAATGCTCAGGCGGCCTGCGACCATCGTTGCATAGCCTTGTCCTAACCCGTGGTTGGGACAAGGTACGTCTCGCATACGGCCTGCATCCGTGATGGAATCTCCCTGAAATAATATGTTCATAGGGCCGCTCCTTTTTTTAATTTACAATCCATTTTTTCGGTACAAACAATTCGTTGAATTTATAAATCGCATAATTGTCTGTCATACCGGCAATATAGTCGCACACCGTCTGCTGTTTGCCGAACCGCTCGATGTTGTCTGTATATTCTGCGGGCATCCGTTCGGGATATTTGATAAAGGTCTCAAACAGCATGGAAACAACATTTTTTGCTTTCTGGTCTTCACCTTTTGCGATGTTGTTGGTGTAAACCGAAGAGAACATAAAACTGCGCAGCTCCATCATGGCGTGGCTGATTTCCGGTGACATGGTAATGCAGGGCTTGCCTGCGCTGGCGGTTATAATGTCGCGGATTAAGGTGTCAATCCGTTCGCCGTGGGTTTTGCCTAAGACATTGGTTAAATCCCTTGGAATCGCATCGGCGGAAATGATACCGCCGCGAACTGCGTCGTCAATATCGTGATTGATATAGGCAATGCGGTCGGCAAGCTTGATGATTTTTCCCTCTAGCGTTTGTGCCTCGCAGTCGCCTGCGTGGTTTAGAACACCATCGCGCACCTCAAAGGTAAGGTTGAGCCCTTTGCCGTTTTCCAGAAAGTCAATCACACGAAGGCTCTGCTCAAAGTGCCGAAAACCTTCCTCGCAGATTTCGTTTAACACATTTTCGCCGGAGTGACCGAACGGCGTGTGCCCTAAATCATGGGCTAAGGCGATTGCCTCTGCCAAATCCTCGTTGAGCCGCAGCGCACGCGCAATGGTACGCGCGATTTGAGCGACTTCCATGGTATGCGTCAATCTTGTGCGGTAATGGTCGCCCGCGGGCGCTAAGAATACTTGTGTTTTATGCTTTAAACGACGAAAAGATTTTGCATGAATAATACGGTCTCTGTCACGTTGATATTCTGTACGGATATTGCAGGGTGAAATCGGGTGCAGCCGCCCTTTGGTGTCTGCTGCACGCATTGCGTATGGTGCCAGCATACTGCGTTCGGTATTTTCCGTCATTTCCCGTACTGTCATCCAAATCCCACCTTTCTTTCCCTAATTATACTACAAAGGAATATGGTTTTCAAGAGTTACTGACAAAAAAACACAGGTACAGAGTGTGTAATAAAAGCCGCACAATGCGGAAAACTATTAAAATCCGCATCAAAATATAAACAAACCGTTAAATTTTGAGAATGCTTTGACAGATAGAGAGTTTTGTGATATACTAAATACTGGAATTTTATATGACTTAAAATAGATTGAGGTGAACGGTTTTGAGAAAACTGATTGAAAAGCTGGTCGGATCCTATAGTGACCGGGAGCTAAAGAGAATCCGTCCCATTGCCGATAAGGTTATGGCACTGGAGGAGGAATACAGCGCCCTTTCCGATGAGGCTTTGAAAGGAAAAACAGCGGAGTTTCGTGCGCGCTTAGAGCAGGGCGAAACGTTAGACGATTTGCTTCCTGAAGCTTTTGCAACAGTGCGCGAGGCATCCTGGCGTGTTTTGGGTATGAAGCACTTTTATGTACAGATTCTAGGCGGTATTATTCTGCATCAGGGCAGAATTGCCGAAATGAAAACTGGTGAAGGTAAAACGCTGGTTTCCACGCTGCCTGCATATTTAAACGCACTTTCCGGAAAAGGTGTGCACATTGTTACTGTAAATGACTACCTTGCCAAGCGTGACAGTGAGTGGATGGGTAAGGTGTTTAAATATCTGGGACTTACCGTCGGTCTGGTCATTCATGATGTAGCCCCGCAGGACAGAAAGGCATCTTACGAAGCAGACATTACCTACGGTACCAACAATGAGTTTGGCTTTGACTATCTGCGTGACAATATGGTAATTTACAAAGAGCAGATGGTACAGCGCGGTCAGAATTTTGCCATTGTCGATGAAGTGGACTCGATCCTAATCGACGAAGCAAGAACGCCGCTTATTATCTCCGGCGCAGGCGATAAATCGACTGAGCTGTATCAGGTTGTGGACCGTTTTGTAAAAACGTTGTCTGCCCATAAGGTTGCAGAAACAGACAGTAAGCAGTCTTACGAGGATATTAACGCAGACTACCTGATTGACGAAAAAGCAAAAACTGCAACACTGCTAAAATCGGGTATTGAAAAAGCAGAGCGTGCGTTTAACGTGGAAAATTTGTCTGACCCTGAGAACATGACATTGTCCCACCATATTAACCAGGCGCTGAAAGCCAACGGTACCATGGCGCGCGACAGAGATTATGTGGTGAAGGACGGTCAGATTATTATTGTCGATGAGTTCACCGGACGTATGATGTTCGGTCGGCGTTACAGTGATGGTTTGCATCAGGCAATCGAAGCAAAGGAACGCGTAAAGGTGGAACGGGAAAGTAAGACGCTGGCAACCATTACGTTCCAGAACTATTTCAGGCTCTATAGCAAGCTCTCCGGTATGACCGGTACGGCGCTGACTGAAGAATCCGAGTTTCGCGAAATTTATAAGCTGGACGTTATCGTGGTTCCTACCAACAAGGAGCTGGCAAGAAAAGACCTTTCCGATGCGGTTTATAAGACAGAAAACGGGAAATTTCATGCGGTTGTGGACCAGGTTAAGGAGTGCCACGAAAAGGGACAGCCTGTTTTGGTTGGTACGGTTACCATTGAAAAATCCGAGCAGCTTTCCAATATGCTGAAACGAAACGGAATCAAGCATGAAGTGCTCAACGCAAAGTTCCATGAAAAAGAAGCGGAAATCATTGCGCAGGCGGGTAAACTCGGTGCGGTTACCATTGCGACCAACATGGCAGGCCGCGGTACTGACATTATGCTGGGCGGTAATGCGGAATTTATGGCAAAGCATGAAATGAAACGCCGCGAATATTCCGATGAAATGATTTTAGAAGCAACGGGCTTTGGTGAAACCGACAACGAAGAGATTTTAGAAGCAAGAAAAACATTTTCTGAGCTTTTGGCGAAATACAAGGCGGAAATTGCACCGGAAGCGGAAAAGGTAAGAGAGGCAGGCGGTCTTTACATTATTGGTACAGAACGCCACGAGTCCAGACGTATTGACAACCAGCTTCGCGGCCGTGCCGGTCGCCAGGGTGATCCCGGCTCGTCGAAATTCTTTATTTCGCTGGGAGATGACTTGATGCGTCTTTTCGGTTCTGACCGCGTAAAAGGTCTTGTAGATACACTGGGTCTGGACGAAACCGAGGCAATTGAGAACAAAATGCTTACGGGTGCGATCGAAACCTCGCAGAAACGCGTGGAGGGCAGAAACTTTGACATCCGTAAACACGTTTTGCAGTATGACGATGTCATGAATCAGCAAAGAGAAATTATCTACACCCAGCGTCAGCGCGTGTTAAACGGGGACAGCGTCAAGGATTATATCTATAAAATGATTGACGATTTCACCGATGAAGCGATTCTTCGATATACGGGCGAGGAGGAAGATCCCGAGGGCTGGAACATCCAGGGGCTTTTGGAATTTTTAGAAGGCATCTATCTCCCGGAAGGTGCGGTATCCTTTACGGAATCAGATATTTCGGAGCTGAACAAGGAGTATTTGAAAAAGACGCTGACAGATGCAGCAAAGGAATATTATGCGCAAAGAGAGGCGGAGTTTGGTGAAGAAACCATGCGCGAGATTGAACGTGTTGCACTCCTGCGCGTGGTTGACAGCAAATGGATTGACCATATCGATGCAATGGAGCAGCTTAAAAGCGGTATTTCCCTGCGTGCATACGGCCAGCGTGATCCCGTTGTGGAATACAAGTTTGAGGGATTTGATATGTTTGAAGAGATGATTGCGGCGATTCGCGAGGATACGCTAAAACTCATCTATCATGCAAAGATAGAAAAACCGGTAGAACGCGTGCAGGTGGCAAAACCCATTGAACCGGCAGGGGATGGCACAACCAAACCCGCCCAGAGAAAAGCAAGTGACAAGGTAGGCAGAAATGACCCGTGTCCTTGCGGTAGTGGTAAAAAGTATAAAAAATGCTGCGGTCAGAATGCAGAATAACAAAAATATCCGGACAGACGAAGGGAATGAGAAGCTTAATGATTGAGTTCGACCAATACAGATTGGACTTAGAATCCATGGAAAACGACATTACAGAGATGGGGGATTCACTTTGAACTCCCCAAGCTGGAATCTAAAATAGCAGAATTAGAGGCAGAGTCTGCAAAAGACGGTTTCTGGGACGATCCTGCAAACTCGCAAAAGGTGTTGCAGGAAATCAAACAGTTAAAGGACAAGGTTGCTG
>JAZNIA010000023.1:0-23213 GCA_045577195.1 Congzhengia sp. | reverse complement strand
GTCCTTTGTGAAAGCAGTCCTGTTCCCATGAAACGTGTGGGCACGCAGGATGTGTTCGGTCAGTCCGGTAAACCGGCAGAACTTTTGGAAGTTTATGGCTTGACGGCAGAAAATATCGTAAAGAATGTAAAAGATGTTTTGAAAATGAAATAATGTGAAATACGGCAAGGGGGTTATGACATCTAGTAGATGTCATAACCCCCTTGCTTTATCTTTTTGGCACAAAAAACGGTTCTGTCATGATATGAAACCCGCAGCGAACGCCTTTCACAAAGGCTTCCTCCGCAACGGGAAACTGCATCATTCCGCAGATGTCAAACACCGCATCTTCAAAGGCTTCAAATTCAGATTTGGAAAAGGCGCTTCTGCTACGCTCCAATAGCTCCGATAATTGCTGTTCCAAGGCGAGATACGTCTCATTTTGTCGATTTATTTCTATCTCCAAACTAAATTCTCCTTCGAAGTAGTGTTTTAAAATTTGATTCATTGCAATTCCTTCTTTATTTTAAAATTAAAATCAGAAAAATGACGGTTTTTTCTCTATACAAATACAGGAAAAGGCAAAGCGGCGGTCGCCACCCTGCCTCTCCGTCAAAACCGTGCATTCAAATGTTGACAAGACAACCGCATTTATGATAAAATAAGTCTGCTAGAACTATGTAAATATCACACGCGGGAGAGGTCTCGCCATTTTTTGATGCATTTTTATTATATCACGCAAATGAGATACAATCAAGTAGAATGTGTCGCAACTAAGATATATTGGAGGATTGCATAAATGTTTACAGAAAAATTTGTAGAAGTTCTACAAAAACGAAACATAACTCCATATAGAATTGCAAAAGAGACAGGAATATCTCAAGGCTTAATGGCAGAGTACAAGAATGGCGTTAAATTACCCACGATCAATAACTTGGTGAAGATTGCAGATTACCTCGATTGTTCTATAGACTATCTTTTGGGCAGAACAGAAAATTCTCAAATGAATCGCTAAACGATTGAGGCTTAATTCTTGATTTGGGGGTATGCATTCTTGAATCATACACAAACGGCAGCAATCATCAAAGGATTATGTGCAAAGAACGGCATTTCGATTTCTGGCTTTTTGGCAGCGTGCAATATCAGAAAAAGTTTTATTTATGATTTAGAAAAAAGAAACTATACTCCATCTGCAGAGCTAATGGAAAGTGTTGCAGATTATTTTGGTTGCTCTGTAGATTATCTCTTAGGCAGAACGGAGAATCCCGAAACGAACCGATAACGCCGCAAAGAATTTTTAGGGTTCTCTCTTGACAAATAAAAACGGGTATGCTATACTAAATAAAACAAATTAGGGAGTAGTCGGCGCCGGAAGGCGTGATAAAGTCAACATACTGAAACAAATGTTTCTGGCTTTGTACGAAATGACGAGACTGATCTGCAAAAGTCGCAGGCAGTCTCTTTTTGTTTCATAATTTAAATCTCTTTTTAGGTTGGTGAAAAAATGGGCTTAGCAGAGCTTTTTATTCTTGCGGTCGGACTTTCGATGGACGCTTTTGCGGTATCTGTCTGTAAAGGCCTTTCTGTAAAGAAAATCTCCGTCCGGCACGCGGTTATCGCAGGTTTTTATTTCGGAGGATTTCAGGCACTGATGCCGACAATCGGTTTTCTTCTCGGCACGCAGTTTCAGTCCATGATAGAGCAGTTTGACCACTGGATTGCGTTTGTGCTTTTGGGGCTGATTGGTTTTCACATGATTCGCGAATCGCGGGGCGAGAGCGACGAGTTAAACTGTTCCTTTGGTGTAAGCTCCATGCTGCCGCTTGCGGTGGCAACCAGTATAGACGCCTTGGCAGTTGGTGTAACCTTTGCGTTTTTAAAAGTAGAGATTGTGCCTGCCGTCAGCTTTATCGGAGTCACAACCTTTGTGTTGTCAGCAGTTGGCGTTAAAATCGGGAACGTGTTTGGCTTAAAATACAAATCCCGCGCAGAGATTGCGGGCGGAGCGGTACTAATTGCCATGGGCACAAAAATCTTATTGGAACATATATTTTTTTAAAATGATAATATCAGTTGTGAGGGAGTAATTCTGCTTTTTTTAAAGTGCGGCAAATCGTCACCCCGACAATATGTCCGGTTTGTCCTGAAAAGAATGAGACTCATATACAATTCCGTTTGGAAGTGTATATGAGTCTTTTTATTTTCATAAAATAAATGCGTGTATCGTAAAACAACAAGGAGGTTTTGTCTTGAAAGCGTATCTGCAAGAGACAGAAGAAGTTTTAAAACAACAAAACACAACAGAAAATGGATTAACAGCACAGGAGGCTGAAAACCGACTTAGAGCAAACGGGCCAAACAAATTAAAAGAAGCAAAAAAGGTGCCCCTTGCGGTACGGTTCTTAAAAGAACTGTCCGATCCGATGACGCTGATTTTAATTGCGGCCGCGGTGGTTTCTGCCGTTACGGCGTTTTATGCGGGAGAACATTTTACAGACGTTATCATTATTTTAGCCGTGGTCTTGATTAACGCTGTGCTCGGTGTGCTGCAGGAGAGCAAAGCGGAAAAAGCGATTGCTGCTCTGCAGGAGATTGCCGGCGCAACATCTAAGGTTCTGCGCGACGGTACGGTGCACAAGGTACCAAGTGAAACGCTGGTCACGGGCGATGTTGTGTTACTCGAAGCCGGAGATGCCGTTCCCTCGGATGCGCGGATTATAGAAAGCGCCGGCATGAAGGTAGAAGAAGCGGCACTGACCGGAGAATCGGTTCCGGTGGAGAAAACCACCGCAATACTTACGCTGAGCGAGGGAAAAGATGTGCCCTTAGGCGACCGGAAAAATATGGTTTACATGGGCTCAACCGTCGTTTACGGCAGAGGAATGGCGGTTATTACCGCAACGGGAATGGACACGGAAATGGGAAAAATTGCTGACGCAATTGCGCTGGCAAAGGACGATAAAACACCGCTGCAGATCAAACTCAATCAGCTTAGCAAGGCGCTGAGCTTTCTGGTAATCGGTATTTGTGCGTTTATATTCGGGCTGGACTTTTTTGATGCATACCCTAATATTACGGGCGCGGATATGCTGGAAACCTTTATGGTCGCGGTGAGCCTTGCCGTTGCCGCGATTCCGGAGGGCTTAGCGGCGGTGGTTACCATTGTGCTGTCAATTGGTGTTACCAATATGTCCAAACGAAATGCAGTAATTCGAAAACTCACTGCAGTGGAAACCTTAGGGTGTACCCAGATTATTTGTTCCGACAAAACCGGAACACTAACGCAAAACAAAATGACCGTTGTCGAGCGGGCGGGAGATGATGAACATTATCTTGCAACCGCCATGGCGCTGGCAAGCGATGCAGAGCTGGATGAAAATGGAGATGCCATTGGCGAGCCGACGGAATGCGCTTTGGTAAACGATGCGAAAACTCTTGGACTTTCCAAAAACGATTTAAAAAGGCGATGCCCGAGAATCGGGGAAGCGCCCTTTGATTCAAGCCGCAAAATGATGAGTACGGTGCACAAAACCGATGACGGAGAAATTGTGCAGTTTACGAAAGGTGCACCCGATGAGGTACTTGGGCGCTGTACCCACATTCGTATCGATGGAGAAGCCGTTTTGCTTGAGAAATCTGTGCGTGAGCAGATTCTGAAAAAAAACAAAAGCATGGCGGACCGTGCGCTGCGTGTGCTTTGCGCAGCAGAGCGGTGCTATGATACCGTACCTGAGGATTTTTCGCCAGAAACGCTGGAACAGAATTTGTGTTTTTTAGGGCTTTGCGGCATGATTGACCCCATTCGCCCCGAGGTAAAGGATGCAATCGAGGAATGCCGCGCAGCGGGCATTCGTCCTGTCATGATAACGGGCGACCATATTGATACTGCGACGGCAATCGCAAACCAGCTTGGAATTTTAACAGAAGATACCCGCGCCATTACGGGAACGCAGCTGGATACCCTTTCTGATGAGGAACTGCAAAGTCAGGTCCAATGCTTTGCGGTTTATGCTCGCGTTCAGCCGGAGCATAAAGTGCGGATTGTAAAGGCATGGAAAGCAGCCGGAAAGGTTACCGCCATGACGGGGGACGGTGTAAATGACGCGCCGTCTATCAAAAATGCCGACATTGGTGTCGGCATGGGCATTACCGGAACAGACGTCACAAAAAACGTTGCGGACATGGTGCTGACCGATGACAATTTTGCAACGATTGTTTCGGCGGTCAAGGAAGGGCGGCGAATTTATGCCAATATCCGAAAAGCCATTCAGTTTTTGCTTGCGTCAAACCTTGCTGAGGTGCTCTCGATTTTCATTGCCACGGTTCTGGGCTTTGTGGTGCTTCATCCGGTCCACCTTTTGTGGATTAACCTGATTACAGACTGTTTCCCGGCTTTGGCACTCGGCATGGAAAAAAGCGAGGCAGACATTATGAAAAAACCGCCTCGAGAGCAAAAAGAGGGTATTTTTGCCGGCGGTATGGCGATTGATATTATCATAGAGGGTGTCATTGTCACATGCCTTACACTGACTGCCTACTTTGTCGGACATTTTTTAGAATCCGGCAGATGGGAGATTGCAGACAGTGTGTCGGGAACCACTATGGCATTTTTAACCTTGTCGTTGGTTGAAATTATTCACTCTTTTAATATGCGCTCCAGAAGAAAATCTGTTTTTCGCCTAAAGGGGAAAAATCCCTATCTGTGGGGCGCAGCAATTTTGTCCTTTGTGCTGACGGCAGCAGTGGTATTCGTGCCGTTTTTGTCTGACGCGTTTGGTTTTAACCACGTGAGTTTTATAGAGTTTGGCATATCGCTTGGTATTGCGGCGTCTATCCTGCCTATCATTGAAACGGTTAAATGGATCCAAAGGAAAATAGAAAAATAATTTTGAAAAAGGTGCTGACAGAATCCCGTCTTTGTGATAAAATAGAAAAAACGGGAGGGCTCGATATGAGAAAAGTGTTAATTGTTGTGGATATGCAAAACGATTTTGTAGACGGTGCGTTGGGCACAAAAGAGGCGCAGGCGATTGTTGCACCTATGGCAGAAAAAATCAAACAATTTGATGGCGATGTAATTGCCACCTTGGATACGCATTTTGAAAACTATATGGAAACGAGCGAGGGCAAGAGACTTCCTGTTCCGCATTGTATCAAGGGAACGGATGGCTGGCAGATTAACAAGACCGTTTTGGAGGCGCTCCAGGAAAAGGGTTATGAAGCGATTGAAAAGCGAACATTTGGGTCGGTGGATTTACCAAAGCTTTTGGCTGATCGCTATGGAGACGAAACGCTTTTTATAGAACTTGCAGGACTTTGTACAGACATTTGCGTGGTGTCAAATGCGCTTTTGCTAAAAGCTCATTTTCCGGAAACGGAAATTACAGTTGACGCAGGCTGCTGCGCGGGTGTAACACCTCAAAGCCACAATGCGGCAATTGAAACCATGCGGATGTGCCAGATTAACATGAAGGAATAACGGGTGACGTGTATGTTTGATGCGAAAAAAGTAAAGCAGGATTGTATAGAATGGATTCGGGCATTTTTTGAGAAAAACGGGAAAGACTGCAATGCCGTTGTGGGCATTTCCGGCGGAAAGGATAGCTCCGTTGCGGCGGCGCTATGCGTGGAGGCGTTGGGAAAGGAACGCGTAATCGGTGTCTTGATGCCGCAAGGGAAGCAGCACGATATAGATATGGCGTATCGCTTGGTGAACCATTTGGGAATCAAGTGGCATGAGATTAATATCAAAGACGCGGTAGACGCCGTGCTTTTGCATATTCCGAAAGAGATTGAGCTTACAAAACAGAGCAGAACCAATCTTCCCGCACGTATCCGTATGGCAACGCTCTATGCGGTTTCTCAGAGTTGTAACGGAAGAGTCGTTAATACCTGCAACCTTTCCGAGGATTGGGTGGGGTATTCCACCCGATACGGCGATGCGGCAGGCGATTTTTCGCCGCTTTGTCATTTGACTGTCACGGAGGTTAAGGAGCTGGGTAGACTTGCAGGACTCCCACCAGAGCTGGTGGATAAAACACCCATCGACGGTCTCAGCGGAAAAACCGACGAAGAAAATCTGGGCTTTACTTATGAGGTGTTAGACAAATATATTCGCGAAGGCATTATCGACGATGAAAAAACAAAGGCACTGATTGATACAAAGCATCAAAACAATTTGTTTAAACTAGAGCTTATGCCAAGCTTCAAGCCGGAATTATAAAAGAAAACGGTGCAGGTTTTCATAAAACCTGCACCGTTTTTTGTTGTCATTATTTTATATCAGTCTTTTTCTTGCCAATCAAAATGTACCCCAGAGAGGTTACAAAAAGTAGAATCGGATAAAACATCCATGGAATAATTGCGGTTGCGGAAACCGTATATCCCAGTCCTGCCGCTGCCGAGAGCGCAGTGAGGATCTGCGCGCCGTACGGAATGATACCTTGCACAATACAGCTGAACGTGTCCAAAATAGAGGCAGCGCGTTTTGGTTCAATGCCGTAATCATCTGCCATTTCTTTGGCAATCGGACCTGCGACCACAATGGCAACCGTGTTGTTGGCAGTGGCAATATCCATTGCAGAAACCAAAAGCCCCATGCCCAGTTGTCCGCCGCGCTTGCCGCGGAAGATGCGCTTGATAAAGGAAAGGAGCGCGACAAAGCCGCCGTGCGCCCGAATAAGGCCGCACATTGCAGAAACCAAAACGGTTACAACAATGGTTTCAAACATGCCCTGTGTGCCAACGCCTGCGTTTGATAACAGCTCCATCGCAGTAGAGGAGCCGGAAAGCAGCATAATCACAGAGCCGGACGCAATGCCGATTAAAAGCACGACAAACACATTTAGTCCGGAGATTCCGCCGATGAATACGAGAATATAAGGAATGAGCTGCACCAAGTGATATTCGCCCTGAACAGCCTGATTGATGTCTGCGCCGAAGGAACAGAGAATAATGAGTGCTAAAGCTATAATTGCTGCGGGAAGCGCGATTGCAAAGTTTGCACGGAACTTATCCCGCATTGCGCAGCCTTGCGAACTGCAGGCGGCAATGGTCGTGTCGGAGATAAAGGATAAGTTATCGCCAAACATCGCACCGCCGATAACAGAGGCAATGCAAAAGGGAACGGAAAAACCGGAAATGCTTGCTACGTTTACCGCAATCGGAGCAATAATGGAGATGGTTCCGACCGAGGTGCCCATCGCGGTGGAAATAAAGCAGGACACCAAAAACAAAACGGCAACAGAAAAGCGGGCGGGAATGATGCTTAGCAGAAAATACGCGGCGCTGCCCGCGCTTTCTCTTCCCAATACACCCACAAAAACGCCCGCCACAAGAAAAATCAAAATCATGGTCATGATATTTTTCTCGCCAACGCCTTTTGCCATAACGGAAAGCTTTTCGTCAAAAGAAAGCGATCTATTCTGCAGGCAGGCAACCAAAATAGCAACCAAAAATGCCACAACAATGGGAACGTTATAAAAGCCCATTTCGATTTTCATGCCGTACTCAAATAAAATTCCCAGCCCCAGATACAAAACCAAAAATACCAGAATCGGAAGAAGTGCAACCGGATTTGAGTGTTTTTTGCTGTGTTCGTTCATATTGACCTCCAAATAGAAAGCAAGGGCGAACAGATTATGCCCGCCCTGCTTTTGGTTTGTTTTATACGTTTAAATGTTTTCTAACAGCAATCAAGCTTCCGACGCCGCCCAAAACTGCACCCAGGCTCAGTGAGCCGGAAAGCACAATGGACAAAATTTCGGAGAACGGCTTGAGTGAAATGAAGATGATACCCAGATTCTGCACAACGCCCAGCAGAACATTGTAGCAAAGGAGCACAAGGCCAATCGAAAGCGCTGCGCCGACAATGCCGATTAAAATACCCTCAATGATAAAGGGCCAGCGGATAAACCAGTCTGTTGCGCCAACAAACTTCATAATGTTAATTTCTTTTCGTCTGGTGTAGACGGTAAGCTTAATGGTATTTGCAATAATGAAGATTGACACGATTGCCAAAGCAACGATAATCCAGATGCTAAACTGTCTTATGTAATTTGCAATGTTTATCAGATTATTGATGGCAGTTTCGTTCTGAATTACTTTTACAACGCCGTCAACCTGTGAAATCTTGTCAATGGTTTCAGAAGAGCGGGTCAAATCCGCCAACGTAATTTTGTACCAGTTGCGCAGGGGGTTGTCATCTTTATAACGGTCTAAAAGGTCGGCGTTGTTGCCGAAATTTTCTTTTAGATTTTCCATACGCTCGTCTTTTGCAGAAAGTGCGGCATCGTTTACGTTTTCGATGGCTTCAATATCCTTGCAAACGGCAGAAAGTCCATCGTCTGAAATTTTATCGTCCACAACGGCAATGATTTCATAATCACCCTGCAGGTCGCCAACGATGCTGTTTAAGTTTAAGGAAAGCACCATGAACACACCTAAGACCAAAAGACTTGCCATAACGGTGAAGATGGATGCTAAGGTCATCCAGCCGTTGGAAAAAATATTTTTGAATGCTTCCGTCACAAAGTATCGGAATCCTCTAATCTTCATCGCCGTATTCACCCCTTGTCTCATCGCGTGCGATTTTGCCATCCTCAATGGCAATGACGCGCTTTTTCATTCTGTCAACAATATCTTTCGCGTGAGTGGCCATGATAACAGTGGTTCCGCGCTTGTTAATATCGTCTAATAGCTCCATAATTTCCATGGCTGCCTTGGGGTTTAAGTTACCCGTAGGCTCGTCCGCAATCAAAAACGCCGGATTATTCACCAGCGCACGTGCCAATGCAACGCGCTGCTGCTCACCGCCGGACAACTCATCCGGATAGGATTTGGACTTATGAGACAAGCCGACCAAACTCAATACATTTGGAACCTGTTTTCTGATTTCCTTGCGGCTTGCGCCGATGATGTCCATGGCAAACGCCACGTTTTCAAACACAGTCTTGTTTGAAAGCAGTCTAAAGTCCTGGAACACAACCCCCATAGAACGACGCAGATACGGGATTTCACGACGCTTAAGGTTGCCGACATCACGATTGTTGATAATGACCTCACCGGAGGTGGCGGTTTCTTCGTGCATTAACAGCTTAATCAGTGTAGACTTGCCGGAACCGCTGGGGCCAACAATAAAAACAAATTCTCCGCGCTCAATGAAAAAGCTAATATCATCCAGCGCAGTAGACCCGTTCGGATAAACTTTGGAAACATTACTTAAAAGAATCACTTTTATGTCCCACCCTTTCTGCCCACAAAATTTGCATACACGCAGTGTTTCTGTGTGGGCAAAAAACACTGCATATGGTTAAAATTTAGAGGGATTGGAGGAGAGATATTTGCTGACAAGCATTGCAACCTTAAACACAATTGCGTTGTCAAACTTTCTTAAATCCAGTCCGGTCAAACGCTCAATTTTGTCGAGACGGTACACCAGTGTGTTTCTGTGAACAAACAACTGTCTGGATGTTTCGCTGACATTTAAGTTGTTTTCAAAGAATTTTTCAATGGTCTGGAGCGTTTCGTCATCTAACACATCAAGACTTTCTTTTTTGAAAATTTCATCTAGGAACAGTTCGCAGAGTTTGCTGGGCAGTTGGTAAATCAAACGACCGATACCGAGCTCGTCGTAGCTTAAAATATGTTTATCGTCCTCAAACACGCGGCCAATTTCAATTGCAAGGCGTGCCTCGGAATAGGAACGTGCAATATCATTAATCGAGTCAACCAGCGTGCCGATTCCGACCAAAGCGTCCAGCATCAGCTCGGCGTTGATGGTTTCCACAATGCTTCGCGCTGTTTTTTCGGCGTAATCTGTGGTATAGCCGGCAGAGAGCGCTTTTATCAGTACAATATTTTTATTGTCAATGTTGATGATGAAGTCCTGGTCAGGGAACATATTCTGCATAATCTGCACAACGCCGGTTTCGTTTCCGGGGATCTGCACGATGAATACCACACGTGCAGTATCTGTATCAATTTGTAACTCGCCGGAGCGCAGATAAATATCGCCGGGAAGTACGTTGCCCTGCAAAACGCTCTTTAAATAACTGATTTTGTCATAGCGGTCAGCGCAGTGAATCTGCAGATTTGAAATGCTGATAGCAAGCATCGCGCAGAGTTTTTGCTCTTCCGGGTCTGTGCCTTTTACATAAACGACAAAATCCATAATATTTCGTGTACCGATGGAAACGCAGGAATATCCGCCGAGGATATAAGGTCTGCCGTTTCCCTGCGCAGAAGATACGATAGAAAAAGCTTCGTCTTCACCGATGGGTTCTCCGACGTAAGATACCAGAACGGAGGTGTTGTTGACAACGCCCATAGACTTGTGCGTAATACCGCGCATCTGGTCTAAAACGGGCTGAAATACTTCACTCAACATCTAAAATCACTCCTTATAATAGTCTAAAAAAAATTTTATCTCTTATATCATACTAAACTTTTAATAAATTTGCAATATTTTTTTACGAATTTAACCGAAATTTAATCTTTTTCCTGTTATTTTTCGTATAAATAACAGATTTTTTAAGAAAATGCTGTAAAATTTCATTTTCCCATTGCATATTTATTCAAAATGTTGTATAATTATAAAATCAGTTACAAACGGAGGTGTTTTTGTGACAACGAAAGAAATCAAGCAGTTGGATCAACAATATTATATGAAAACCTTTGGGGAGCGTATTCAAGTTTCTTTTTGCCGCGGTGAGGGAATTCATCTTTATAGTGACAGCGGCGAAGAATATACGGATTTTTTAGCAGGAATTGCAGTTAGTGCAGTGGGGCATAATCATCCCATATTAACAGAAGCAATCACCAATCAGGCAAAATCCGTGCTGCACGTTTCCAATTACTATTACATTGAGCAGCAGGCGCGCCTGGCAGAAAGATTGGTGAAGCTAAGCTGCGCGGACCGTGTGTTTTTCGGAAACTCGGGCGCGGAAGCCAATGAGGGTGCGATTAAACTTGCAAAAATATATCAGTACAAAAAGGGACATGCGGAAAAATATGAGATTATTACGCTGGTCAATTCCTTTCACGGAAGAACATTAGCCACCGTTGCTGCAACCGGGCAGGAGAAGTTCAGTGCGCCTTACCACCCCCTCACACCCGGATTTATTTATGTTCCGATTAACGATATGGATGCTTTTTATAAAGCGCTCAGCGATAAAACCTGCGCCGTGATGGTGGAAATGATTCAGGGCGAAAGCGGTGTGCACCCGGTAGATACTGCGTATATCCGCGAAATTTCAAAGATTTGTAAGGAAAAGGACATCTTGCTGATTTGTGACGAGGTGCAAACAGGTATGGGCAGAACGGGAACGTTGTTTGCCTATGAGCAGTTTGGCATTGAGCCGGATATTTTTACGCTGGCAAAAGCCCTTGGCGGTGGTGTGCCCATTGGCGCGGTCTGTGCAAAAGAATCGGTGGCGCAAGCCTTTGCCCCCGGTGACCACGGTTCAACCTTTGGCGGAAACCCCTTGGCGTGTGCGGCAGGTCTTGCGGTGTTGGATATTTTAGAGCAGGAGCATTTGGTGGAAAACAGCCGCGAGGTGGGTGCGTATTTAAAAGATAGGCTCATCGCTTTAGAGGGCGTTTATTCCTGCATCAAGGAGGTTCGCGGAAGCGGATTAATGCTGGGCGTGGAATTTACCACAGCAATCGCAGGTGATGTAAAACATAGACTGTTTGATAAAAAATACTTAACAGGTGCAACGGCAACCACGCTTCGGATTCTGCCGCCGCTGACTGTAACAAAAAAAGACGCAGACGATTTTATCGTCGTTTTGGAAACTGTATTAAAGGAGATGGCATGATGAAACATTTGTTGACCTTACACGACTGGACGAAAGAAGACATTCAAAACACACTGGACTTGGCAGACAAATTAAAATACGAGCAGAAAAACGGCATTACCCACCACCACTTAAAGGGAAAAACACTGGGCATGATTTTCACAAAATCCTCAACTCGCACCCGTGTTTCCTTTGAGGTCGGCATGTATCAGCTGGGCGGCTCTGCGCTGTTTTTGAGCGCAAATGACATCCAGCTGGGACGCGGTGAAACCATTTACGATACGGCAAATGTGCTTTCTCGGTTTTTAGACGGGATAATGATTCGTACGTTCAAGCAGTCGGACGTGGAGGATTTGGCAAAATACGGCTCCATTCCGATTATCAATGGACTAACCGATTTGGTGCACCCGTGTCAGATTCTGGCCGATTTTCAGACGATTCGTGAGCACAAGGGCGGTATGCTCAAAGGTCTCAAGCTTGCCTATATCGGTGACGGCAACAACATGGCGCATTCTTATATGTACGGTGGCGCGAAAATGGGCATGGAGGTTGCAATCGCAACACCTCCTGAGTACACCTGCGATGAGACGGTTGTGAAAAACGCCATGCAGGATGCGAAAGAAAACGGTGGAAAAATTACCATTACGACCGACCCGCAGGAGGCAATTCATAATGCGGACGTGGTTTGCACAGATACCTGGGTCAGCATGGGTCAGGAGGCAGACAAGGCTGAAAAGGTAAAAGCGTTTTCTCAATATCAGGTCAACAAAGAGTTGTTCTCGCTTGCAGACAAAGATGCAATCTTTTTACACTGCTTGCCTGCATACCGTGGATACGAGGTGACTGAAGACGTCATTGACGGTCCTGCATCTAAAATCTTTGACGAGGCGGAAAACCGCCTGCACGCGCAAAAGGCTGTTATGGTGCAGCTGATGGGCAATCAATAACCGATACACAAGGAGCAGAAATTATGTTTGAAGTCAGACGTGCAACATTGGCAGACGTAGACAGCATTGCCAAGATAACGCAAAAAGCGTTTGAAGATTATATCAAGCTGGCAGGCATCAGCGATACGGCTGCGCTCCATGAAACAAAGGAGCAGATTATAGAGGATATTCATCAAAAAATTGTTTACGTGGCATATTTTAAACATCAGGTTGTGGGCAGCGTCCGCATTGAGCTTTTGGGGAATGGTGATGCATACCTTTCCCGCTTTGGCGTTAACACCGAGTTTCAGAATATGGGGATTGGAAAATCCATGATGAACTCACTGGATATGGAGCTGCGCGAACTAAATGTCAAGCGCGTAATGCTGCATACCGCATCGAAAGCTACGTCTTTGGTCCGCTTTTACTATAATCGTGGATTTTATATTGATTCTACCACCAAGGATAAAGGCTATATCCGTGCGCTTTTGGTGAAGGAATTAGATTAAGAGGTATAGTCCTCCAAAAGCGCGGCAAGGTCTCCTTGTGACGCCAAAACGATACCGGCCTCCAAACGGCTGCGGTCTTCCGGCATCAGCGACTCGGGCGAAATGTCGAGCGTTTTAGAGAAAACAAACGAGCCGTTTTCGGTAATCAAATAGAGATTCACGCCTCCCTCCTCTGAGATAACCAGATAATCGTTTTTATCAGGCAGGGAAATGGCGGAGGAGCCGGAAAGCGCAGTCTCAGTCGTTTCACTTTGTGTACCCTCGTCGGGAGCAGATGCATTTTCTTCCCCTGCGCGATAGGGTAGATTAAAGGGAGCTTTGCTCACCTCAGGATCTGAATATTCTGTTGAATTTTGTGCGTCGCCGGTGTGTTCCTGCGGCGCACTGTTTCTTACAAAACGATACCCTGCTAAAGCGCAAAGATACATTGCCAGAAACAGCGCAAGTGCAATCAATAAAAGCTTTACAAAACGATTCATTTTTGTGGGTCTTAAATCATGTTCCATGCGGTTCACTCCCGTTTCATTTTTATATCAGCATTCCCTATCTGCCGCCTTTTATACCAAGGCGGCAAATTTTTTTGCAAAAGCCACTCATTTCATACCAAATTAACGTTTGCGTAATGGTTTTGTAATAAGTTTAAGGTATAATAAAATAGAAAGAATATACACGTAGAAAATAAACACAAACTGAGGAGTGAACGTAATTGGAAAAGAATACATATAACGGCAGAATGAAGAGCACAATGCCGAAAAAAAGTACAATAAAGAGCACCATGCCAAACAGCGGCAAGGGAAAAGGCTCATCACCAAAAAGAAAAAAGAAGAAAAAGGGCGGGTTTAAAAAGGTCATCAGCAGAATCTTTATCGCGCTTTTCATTCTCGTAGCGTTGATTGCGTCAGTCGTTGCCGGTGCAATCGTCGGCTTTATCGACAACAGCATGGATCTGATTGCAGAGGAATACAATTTGGACTTTACCTCCATTATCTATTATATTGATGCAGAAGCGAATCAGCCGGTAGAGCTAGAGCGGATTCACCGAAACGAAAACCGCGTTTGGGTGGATATTGATCAGATTCCAAATAATCTGACAAACGCATTTATCGCCATTGAGGACGAACGGTTCCGCGATCATAAGGGTGTGGACATCAAGCGTACCTTTGGTGCCTTCTTGCAATGGGTTTCCGGCAAGGATTCTTACGGCGGCTCAACGATTACGCAACAGCTGATTAAAAACGTGACCGGTGACAATGACCGTTCTCCCACCAGAAAGATTCAGGAAATGGTGCGCGCAATCAATCTGGAAAAGAAAATGAGCAAGGACCAGATTATTGAAATGTACATGAACACCATTTATTTTGGTGCAGGGTGTCATGGTGTGCAGACCGCCTCTAATTACTATTTCAGCAAAGACGTCAGCGACTTGACGCTGGAGGAATGCGCATCTCTTGCAGGTATCGTAAAAGCACCGACAACGTATAGTCCCTCTACCAATTACGAAAATAATAAGGAGCGCCAGGAGGTTATTTTAAACCAGATGGCAAAGCATGGCTTTATCACCCAGGAGGAATGTGATGAGGCAAAAGCAAAAGAGCTGACTGTGAAAATTGGAACCGTACAGAAAACGGAGTCGCAAGAAAAAATCCAGAGCTATTTTGTGGACGCCGTTATTTCAGACGTGGTTGAGGATTTGATGGTAAAAGAAAATCTCACCGAGGGCGAAGCAACCAACCGACTCTATACCGGTGGCTTTAAAATTTATTCCACATTAGACCCTAAGGTGCAAAACGCCATCGATAATATCTATCAGGATAAAAGCAATTTCCCTGGTAGCGGAAATAATAAGGTGCAGTCTGCTATGGTTGTGATGGACCCCTACACGGGTCAGATTAAAGGCATGGCAGGCGGCGTAGGTGAAAAGACAGTAAACCGCGGCTTTAATATGGCAACGCAGGCAAAACGTCAGCCGGGTTCTGCTATCAAGCCTTTGGCAGTGTATGGTCCTGCGATTGAGTATAATGTCATTACACCGGCAACGGTTGTAAACGATTCATCTTTAAAAATTGGTGACTGGAACCCGAAAAACTCCGGCGGTGGGCATCGCGGCAGAATGGCGGCAAGAAGATTTTTAGAGCTTTCACAAAACATTCCCGCTGTAAAAATTATGCAGGAGTTGACGGTTGACCGCTCCTTTGACTTCTTGACCCAGAACTTAGGGTTCACCTCCTTGGTGGCAGGTGAAACGAGAAACGGGAAATTGGTTACCGACAAATCATTATCCATGGCACTGGGCGGTCTGACTGACGGTGTCACTGTTGAGGAAATGACTGCAGCATATGCACCCTTTGTTAACAGCGGACAGTACAATAAACCTGTAACCTACACCAAGGTGATTGACGCCAACGGCAAGGTGATTTTGGAAAACAAAGTGGAAAACAAGCGTGCGATGAGTGCGCAGACAGCATATATTATGCAGAACATGATGACAGGCGTTATCAAAAACGGTACAGGTACCAGTGCATCGCTTGGCAACATTCATGCCGGCGGTAAAACCGGTACAACCAACTCAAACAAAGATCGCTGGTTCATGGGCTTTACGCCAAATTATGTAGGCGGTGTATGGATGGGTTATGAAATTCCAAAAGCCATGAGCGGCAGTAACCTATGCCCGAGAATCTGGAAACGGGTGATGGAGGAAATTCACGAGGGTGAAACAATTAAAACGATTCCCGAACCGGATGGACTGGTAAAACGTACGGTGTGCCAGAACAGCGGAAGAATTGCGTCAAGCATCTGCGGCACTTCCCGCGTGGATTATTTCAAAGAAGGCACGCAGCCGATGAATTACTGCACATCTCATTCGAACATTGGTTCAACACTTGATTCAAACGGCGATAATTCTGATCGCACACCAAGCACCAGCAGTCCTTCCGCAAGTGATTCGCCTGCGATTGAGGAATTGCCGGAAAATGAATCTCCCGTATCCCCGGGAACGCAAATTCCAAACACGGAGCAGACACCGTCTGAGGGTGCAAGCGAGGGAAGCAGTTCAAGCGGCAGTGAATCATCGGGTGGCGAAACAGGCAGCATGGTACAAAATCCGGGAGCTGGCGAATAAAACCCTTCTAATTTTGTGTTAAAACGCATATAATAAATGGGACTTGTCCTAAACAACACGAAACGCATATATCAATAAGGAGATACCGACATGGATTACAAAAAAAAATATGAATATTGGTGCGCAAGCCCTGCGGTAGACGAGCAAACAAAGGCAGAGCTTTTAGCCCTTTCCGGAAGAGACGAGGAAGTCAAAGAACGTTTTTATAACGATCTGGAATTTGGTACAGCAGGACTTCGCGGCATTTTAGGCGCCGGCTCCAGCAGAATGAATATTTATACCGTGAGAAAGGCAACCCAGGGTCTGGCAAACTATATCCTTGCCAGTGGGGAGGATGCAAAAAATCGTGGTGTTGCAATCAGCTACGATAGCCGCCACTTTTCTCCCGAATTTGCAATGGAGAGTGCCTGCGTTTTGGCGGCAAATGGTATTAAAAGCTATGTGTATGACCGATTGCACCCTGTAGCGCTTCTGTCCTTTGCAGTGCGTCACTTAAACTGCTTTGCAGGTATCATGATTACCGCGTCGCATAACCCGAAAGAATATAACGGCTATAAGGTGTACGGTGAAGATGGTGCGCAGTTAAACGTTGCGGATGCAAAAAAAGTAACGGCGTATATTGACAGTATGGACATTTTTGAAGATGTAAAGAATATGTCCGAATCGGATGCGAAAAATAGCGGTCTTGTAAACATGATTGGCGATGCGGTTCGCGCAGAATACATGAAAGAAATTCTTGCTTGCCGTAAAAATCCCGATGTGGCAGAGGATACGGCAAAGGATATAAAAATTGTTTATACACCTTTCCATGGCACAGGTCTTGTTCCGGTAACAGAAGCCCTTGAGGCAGCGGGGTACAAAAATCTTTATGTAGTAGAGGAGCAGGCTGAGCCAAACCCCGATTTTTGCACTGTGAAATCTCCCAACCCTGAGGATAAAGAGGGATTTAAGCTTGCAATCGAGCTGGCAGAAAAAGTTGGGGCAGACGTTGTCCTTGGCACAGACCCGGATGCAGACAGAATTGGCGTTTTGGTAAAAAATAATGCAGGCGAGTATGAGGTGCTCACAGGTAACCAGATGGGCGTTTTGCTTACAGATTATATTCTTTCTGCAGAAGCAGAAAAGGGAACGCTTTCGCCTGAAGATTTTATTGTAAAAACCATTGTTACAACGGATCTGACCAAAAAGGTTGCAGAGCACTATGGCGTGAAACTGTTTGATGTTTATACCGGCTTTAAGTTTATCGCAGAAGTGATTAAAAAGTACGATGATGCCGGTCTCGGTAAATATCATTTCGGTTTTGAGGAAAGCTATGGTTGCTTGCCCGGAACCTATGCAAGAGATAAGGATGCAATTGTTGCAACGCTTTTGATTTGTGAACTGGTTGCGGTACTGAAACGAAAAGGAATTACCTTAGCAGACGCGATGCGAAGCATTTACGAACGCTATGGATATTGCGTAGAACGTACGGTTTCCGTTACGATGGCAGGCTTAGACGGTATGGATAAAATGGCGGCTTTGATGGAACGTGTCAAAGAAAATCCCTTCCGCAAAATTGCAGACACCGACATTGTGGCATACAGAAATTACAATGAGGACTATCGTTTAGACTACTCAACGGGCAGAAAAGAACCCATCGGTTACGAACCGTCCAATGTGCTGTATTTCGAGCTTGCCGGTGGTGGTTTCTTTGTCATTCGCCCCTCGGGCACAGAGCCGAAAATCAAGTTTTATTATTCCGTTCCATGTACTTCTATGGAAGACGGAAATGCAAAAATTGATGTACTGGATAAAGCAGTGAAAGAAATACTGTTATAAAGTAAAAGGAAGGCGTTTCCAATGGAAACGCCTTCTTTTTACTTACATAAATCAGCTACGTTTGCCTGAACAAAGGAGATGAGCGCATCGCGGTCAAGCAAGAGCTGACAACCCTTTATACCTGCGCTGACTGTAATTTGTTCGTGGCTTTGCGCCGAGGAATCCAAAAATGTGGGGAACTGCTTTTTCATACCGATGGGAGAGCAGCCACCCCGGATATACCCCGTGAGCGCCAGTAAATCTTTTACGGCAACCAGCTCGACGCGTTTGTTGCCCGTAGCAAAGGCTGCTTTTTTCAAATCAATTTCCATGTGTACGGGAATGCAAAACACCACCGGTCCCGTTTTGTCGCCCTTGGCGACCAGTGTTTTAAACACCTGACTGTACGGCAGACCGATGCTGTCAGCAATATGCACACCGGAAAGATCATTTTCGTCCACTTCATATTCAATGGGTGTAAACGAAATTTTCGCTTTGTCCAACATCCGCATGGCGTTGGTTTTGATTGGTTTCGCCATTTTCTACGCTCCTAAAATCACACCTGTTTCAATCTTGTTTCCTTTTATATACTCCGAAACCGGCATCTTTTTCTTGCCTGCAAATTGCACCTCGGTGATGAGAAGTGCTCCTGTGCCGCAGTTGACCAAAATGCCTGCCGGCGTAACTTCTATAATCTGTCCCGACTCTCCCTTATATGCACCGTCCTTAGCGATTGCATAGATGACTTTAAATGGAGTGCCCTGATAAACGGTTGAGGCATAAGGATAGGAGTTTAAACCGCGAATTAAGTTATAAAGCTCTTTTGCAGGCTTTGAAAAATCCAAAATGCCGGTGGTTTTATCAATCATAGGTGCGTAGCAGGAGAGACTATCGTCCTGCGGAACGGGTGTGAGGCTGCCGTTTTCGATTTGAGTCAGCGTTTTTCTAAGCGCACATACGCCGGCGATTGCCAGCTTATCGTGCAGCGTTTCACCGGTATCGGTATCTGTGATAGCAACCTCTTCTGTTACCAGCATATCGCCTGTGTCAAGTCCTGCATTCATCTGCATGGTGGTAACACCGGTTCGCGTTTCGCCCTTTATGATGCTCCACTGAATCGGAGCGGCGCCGCGATATTTCGGCAAAAGCGATGCATGAATATTGATGCAGCCGTATTTCGGCAGATCCAGAATACGTTGCGGCAAAATCTGACCGTATGCAGCAACGATAAAAATATCAGCATTTTCTTCTTTCAGGCGCAGATATACTTCATCGTCTCTTGCGCGCAAAGGCTGATATACGGGAATTTCCTTTTCCAGCGCAAATTCCTTTACAGGCGGCATCGTCATTTTGTGTCCGCGCCCTTTAGGTTTGTCAGGCTGAGTTACGACAAGGGAAACGCTATGTCCGTCCTCCACCAGTGCCTTCAGGGGAGCAACGGCGAAATCTGGTGTGCCCATATATACGATTTTCATCAAGACAACACTCCTATTCTTCGATTTCCGCAATCATTTTGTCGATATACAATGTGCCGTCTAAATGGTCGATTTCGTGGCACAGTGCGATGGCTAATAGCCCCTCGCCGTCAATCATGATTTCTTTTCCCTCGCGGTTTAAAGCCCGCACTTTTACCTTTTCGGGGCGGGAAACCGTTCCTGAGCGGCCGGGCACAGAAAGACATCCCTCCGGGTTAATCTGTTCGCCTTTTTTGTACACGATCACGGGGTTAATCAGTTCAATTAACCCGTCGCCTACGTCAATCACTACAATCCGACGCAATATGCCAACCTGCGGAGCAGCAAGCCCAACACCGTTTGCTTCATACATTGTGTCTTTCATGTCATCTAAAAGCGTTTTGATTCTATCGTCAATCACGGTTACCTCGCGACATTTTTTTCGTAAAAACTCGTTGTCATCGGGAATCGTGAAAAGTGTTCTGATAGCCATGTTTTTGTACCTCCTCTATTATATTGCGCTGTAGGGATTGTTTTCAATCACCATATTGATGTGTTGCGCGTCCTTTGCTTTGATATGATATTCTCTTAAGCGGGCAAAAATGTTTTCTGCCTGCTCGTTTAAGTTGCATTTAATCCAGATTCTTTGCCGATACCGACCGCCAATACGGGTAACGGCAGTATCCACAGGTCCTAGCATTTCGAAAGGCTGTGCATAATCTTTTTGCATAACAACGGAAATTGCCCGTGCCAGTTTTTTGGAGTATGCGTTTAACCCGTTTTTTAAAGGCGATGTCAGCAGTACGGACACAATATCGCAAAAGGGTGGATAATTGAGCTGGCGGCGGATTTTGATTTCCGTCTCGTAAAAGGAACGATAATCCTGCGCCTTTGCTAACGTGATAACCTCGTGCTCCGGCATATAGGTCTGTATCAGTGCACGCCCCGCTTTCGTGCCGCGGCCGGCTCTGCCGCAAACCTGTGTAATCAGGTTAAAGGTTCTCTCTCCTGCGCGAAAATCGTCAATGCCAAGGCTCTGGTCTGCTGCCAGAACGCCAACTAAGGTCACGTTGGGAAAGTCGAGTCCCTTGGCAACCATTTGCGTGCCGAGCAAAACATCAATCTTTTCCTTTTCAAACCGCTCCAAAAGGCTTTGGTGCGAGGTTTTTGCACTGGTGGTGTCCATGTCCATGCGAATCACCGAAAGGTCCGGAAACAGTGCGCGCAGTTCCTCTTCCACCTTTTGCGTTCCGGCACCGAATTCTTTGATAAAGCTACTGCCACATTCGGGACATACAGCAGGTTTTTTCTCCGTGAATCCGCAGTAGTGACAAGACAAAGAGTCGCGGTGCTTATGATAAGTCAGCGACACGTCGCAGTTTCTACATTTTATCACGAATCCGCAATTTCTGCAAGAGACAAAGGAGGAAAATCCACGCCGATTCAAAAACAAAATGGACTGTTCGCCGTTTTCTTTGTTTCTTTGAAGCTCCTGCTTTAAAGACGCGCTCAGGCAGGAACGGTTTCCGTCCTGCATTTCCTTGCGCATGTCTGCAATGGAAACGAGAGGCAGTTTCATTTCTGTCGGGCGATGGGAGAGGGAGAGCAGACGATACTTCCCTTGCTCTGCCTGATAAAAGCTCTCCATAGAAGGTGTGGCAGATGCCAAAAGGAGCGTTGCCTGCTCTTGCTTTGCGCGAAACTGTGCCACCTCTCTTGCGTGATAGGTGGGTGCATTTTCCGCTTTGTAGCTGGTTTCGTGTTCTTCGTCTATTACAATGATACCAATGTTTTTCAATGGCGCAAAGATAGCAGAACGGGCACCGATGACCACGTCTGCCTCGCCGTTTTTGATGCGCTTATATTCGTCATTTCGTTCGCCGATGGAAAGGGCAGAATGCAGTACGGCAATGCGCTTGCCAAACCGCGATGCAAACCGCGTTACCATCTGAGGTGTCAGGGAAATTTCAGGGACCAGCACAATGGCGGTTTTTCCCATGGAAAGCACGCGCTCAATGCAGTTTAAAAACACTTCGGTTTTCCCGCTTCCGGTTACGCCGTGGAGCAAAAATGTATCACTTCTGTTTTGGGCAACAGAACCTAAAACGTTTTCTACTGCTGATTGCTGCTCGTCTGTCAGGCGCGGGGAAATGCTTTTGGGAATGGCGTCGTAATCCACAGGAAGACGGAAAACTTCGATTTCCTCGGACGCAATCAGCCCCTTGTCGCGCAATGCTTTGATTGCGGCGTAGGACGCGCCGGTGACAAAGGAAATGTCACGGTCGGCAACAAATTCGTTTGCAATTAAAAGCTCTAAAACAGCCGCCTGACGTGGCGCTTTGTCCCGCAGCTTTTCCAATGCGTCAAACGCCTCGTCGTAAGGGACGTTTAGCACGGAGCCGCGGATTGTTTTTTCCGAAACCGGGTTTTTTCTAGCGCTTCCCGGAGGAAGAATTGTTTTGATTGCGCTGATATAGGAACAAAAGTATCTGCGCTTTAAAAACGCGCAAGTCTCAAGCTGCGATACGTCAAATAATGGTGTGGGGCTTTTTAAAGAAGCAATTTCTTTTACGGTGCCGTCAAACGCAATTTCGTCGCAAACGGACAGCACAAACCCCTCAATCAAACGATTTCCGTTTCCAAACGGAACCAAAACGTGGCTTCCGACCTCTATTTTTCCCAACAGCGCGGTCGGGATACTGTAATGGAAAATGCGGTCGATGTTTAGTGCGAGGCGATTGATGATAACGCCTGCGAAATTTCCTTTTTGCATTATACCCAATCCTCGCTTTCTGATTTTAGCGCATTGATTGCTTGGTCTATTTCATCAAAGCCGTATCCTTTTGAGGCCAGATACCGCTTTGCTTTCATCAAATTTTTAAATTCCAGATTACCGCCCAGCTTTTTTTGAAGAAGCAGTTTTAGGTTTTCCAATTCTGTCTCGCCAAAATCCATTTCTTCTAATGTTTCGTCTGCAAGACTTGCCGGAATACCCTTTTGGAGTAGTTTAAGCCGGATGCTGCGCTTGCCAAGTCTTTTGATATTGAGGCAATCGGAGGCGTACCGTTTTGCGTAGTCGCGGTCGTCAATCAATCGGTACTCCTTTAAAAAGGTAACCGTTTGCTGTGCGATCTCCTCGCTCCCTGTGTAGTCTATTAATTTTCTCATCATGTCTCGCTCTGTATAGCTACGGGCGGAGAGCAGCTTTGCGGCGCGGTTTTTCGCGTCCTCTAAGAGGACCTTTTGTTTGATATGAATCAGTTCGTGTTCTGTGATTTCGTCACCCTCGCGAAGTTTTAAGGCATACAAAGAAAAGGCGTCAATGCCAAAAGCAAACTCGCCGTCTAAAAAAACGGATTTTCTGTTTTTGTGTTTTTTTTGGTCCTCAATCGCGGTGATTTTCATCTGTTACCTCTCAAAAACAGTAGGGGTACCAATGCGCGGTTCCCTGCGGGCATCGCGCAGGGGCACCCCTACGGGAAGTTTTTATTTCATTTATTCCTTCCTTATTGTTCTTCTGTGCGGTCACAATATACGCCCAAAGGATAATAAGGAAGCATATTTTCCTGAAGCCATTTAATCGCTTCCTGAGGAGATAATCCCCAGTTGGTAGGACAGGTGGAAACAACCTC
>JAZNIA010000022.1:0-3381 GCA_045577195.1 Congzhengia sp. | reverse complement strand
GGTCTTAAACTCCATGCAGCGTGCCGTCTTAAGGATCGTACCACCCTGCTGGATAATATTGCTCACCGACTTTGATGAGAACTCCTCCATCTCGTTATATACCAAGCCGAAATATCCGCGCTTGATACCCACAACACGGAGCCCATTATATATTGCTGTTCGAGTCACAGCACGAATCGCCGCATTCATACCCGGTGCGTCACCACCACTTGTTAAAACGCCGATTTTTTTCATAAAATTATTCACATCCTGTTTTAATGAACTTTGCTTTAAAATAGATTTTTAATTAAAAGATTATGCCCTTCTTCTACCTCTGATTCAGGAAGAAGAATTTCATAACATCCGTATTGTTGATTCCCTCTATGGCCTATTGAGCGCATTTTTACAAGAAGACCCCCTTCGCGCAAAAATCTTTTTGCAACCAGCGCTGTTTCACGATTTTGAGTGATGTAAATCACGATCCACAAATGAGGTCACCTCCGAAACATTCTCACGTTGCCCTATCTCACTTTATCTTTAATTTCCTGAGTAATTTTTTCCAAGAAAGCTGTTTGATCCATCTGCCCTAAATCGCCGTCCTTTCTGGAACGAACACTTACCGCGCCTACTTCTCTCTCTTTTTCGCCGACAATTAACATATAAGGCACTTTTTCAAGCTGTGCTTCTCTGATTTTATAACCAATTTTCTCATTTCTTTCGTCTACTTCAACCAATACTCCATTTGCCCGCAAAATGCTTGCATATTCTTTTGCGTATTCTTTTTGGTTATCTGTAATCGGTAAAATTTTCACCTGAACAGGTGCCAGCCATGTCGGAAATGCACCTGCATATTTTTCAATCAACAAGGCAAGTGTTCTTTCATAGCAGCCAATTGAGGTTCTGTGGATAATATAAGGATTCTTTTTACTTCCGTCACTGTCTGTATATTCCATACCAAACTTCTCTGCCAGCATCTGGTCAACCTGAATGGTGATAAGCGTATCTTCTTTACCAAACACATTCTTAATCTGGATATCCAGTTTCGGGCCATAAAAAGCAGCCTCACCAACACCGATTTTATAAGGAATTTCCAAATGGTCCAAAATTTTGCCCATGAGACCCTGTGCTTCGTCCCACTGCTCTTTGGTGCCGATATATTTTTCGCGGTCGTCAGGATCCCATTGAGAGAAGCGGTAAGAAACATCCTCGTAAAGCCCCAATGTTTTCAGCATATAGATTGCAAGCTCTAAGCATGAGCGAAATTCCGCCTCCAACTGGTCGGGTCTACACATTAAGTGACCTTCTGAAATGGTAAATTGGCGCACACGAATCAAACCATGCATCTCGCCGGACGCTTCGTTGCGGAAAAGCGTTGAGGTCTCGCCGTATCTTAATGGCAAATCCCTATAGCTTCTCATTTTGGAAAGATATGCCTGATACTGGAAAGGACAAGTCATCGGGCGAAGCGCAAAAACTTCTTTATCATCACTTTCCGGATCACCCATCACAAACATCCCATCTAAATAATGGTCCCAGTGACCGGAGAGTTTATAAAGGTCACTTTTTGCCATAAGCGGTGTTTTGGTGCGGAGCCAGCCATGCGCTTCCTCAGTATCCTCTACCCATCTTTGCAGGGTTTGAATAATCTTTGTGCCCTTAGGAAGCATAATCGGAAGACCCTGACCAATTAATTCAGAGGTCGTAAA
This sequence comes from Congzhengia sp., assembly GCA_045577195.1. Lineage (GTDB taxonomy): Bacteria > Bacillota > Clostridia > UBA1381 > UBA9506 > Congzhengia. Next base: position 1,696 of record JAZNIA010000022.1, on the reverse strand, counting down.
GATTTCAAGTTCACGGCCTAATTTATTGTGGTCACGTTTTCTTGCTTCCTCCTGCGCTGCCAAATATTCTTCCATATCTGTTTTCTTTAAGAATGCAGTACCATAAATTCTCTGCAGCATTTTATTCTTTTCGTTACCACGCCAGTAAGCGCCTGCAGTACCTGTCAAGCAAAACGCCTTTACTTTTCCTGTAGAAGAAACGTGGGGACCTGCGCAAAGGTCAACAAATTCACCTTGCTCATAAAAGGAAATCTCCGCATCCTCAGGCAAGTCGCAAATCAGCTCTACTTTATATTGTTCACCTTTTTCTTCAAAATATCGAATTGCTTCCGCTCTCGGTTTTGTAAATTTTCGAACGGGCAGATTTTCTTTCACAATTTTTTTCATTTCTGCTTCAATTGCTTTTAAGTTTTCTGCACTAAAAGAAATGTCGCAATCAATATCATAATAAAATCCATTTTCAATAGCTGGACCAATGGCAAGCTTTGCTGCAGGATACAGTCTTTTTACTGCCTGCGCCAAAATATGCGAAGCAGTGTGTCTTAATGTATCTTTTCCCTTTTGGTCATCGAAGGTCAGGAAATTTACGGTACAGTCAGTTTCAACTACGGTTGACATATCGCAAACCGTTCCGTCTACTTCTGCTGCCAGTGATGCACGCATCAAGCCTTCGCTGATGTCTCCTGCTATGCTGTAAAGGGGTTTTGCTTCACTGTATTCAAGCTGACTTCCGTCCTTGAGAGTAATTTTCATAACTGACGCCTCCAAGCTTTTCTCTTAGTTTTCTTTGTTCTGTTCCAGTTCATTTAATGCATCTTTTCTGGACAAACTGATTTTTCCTGTCTTTTCATCAACTTCCATAACCTTAACCATAATTTCATCGCCAACATTTACAACGTCTTCTACTTTTGCAACACGTCTGTTTTCCAGTTTGGAAATGTGAACCAAACCTTCCACGCCGGGGATAAATTCAACAAATGCACCAAATGCGGTTACGGTTACAACTGTACCTTTGAAAATTTTACCAATTTCAATTTTTCCGCAGATTGCATTAATGATTTCCATTGCACGGTTTGCCATTTCCTCGTCGCATGTTGCGATAAATACGGTACCGTCATCTTCAATATCAATCTTGGTCTGTGTTTCAGCAACAATCTTCTGGATTACCTTACCGCCGGAACCGATAACCTCACGAATCTTATCCGGATGAATATTCATGGTGTAGATTTTCGGTGCGTATTTTGACAAAGTCTCTCTCGGCGCAGCAATTGCCTTGAGCATAACTTCGTCTAAAATATAATTTCTTGCTTCTTTGGTCTGTGCAAATGCCTGTTTGATGATTTCAGGTGTTATACCGTCAATCTTAATATCCATCTGGATTGCTGTGATACCTTCCTTGGTACCTGCAACCTTAAAGTCCATATCGCCATAAAAATCTTCTAAGCCCTGAATGTCAACCATGGTAATGAAACGGTCATCTTCTGTCACCAGACCAACGGAAATACCTGCAACAGGTGCTTTAATCGGAACACCTGCATCCATCAGTGCCAGGGTGCTGCCGCATACACTCGCCTGAGATGTACTACCGTTTGAAGAAAGGACCTCAGATACCAGTCTTAAGGAATAAGGGAATTCCTCTACGCTCGGGATAACCGGTTCTAATGCACGTTCAGCAAGCGCACCGTGACCGATTTCA
>JAZNIA010000021.1:0-8035 GCA_045577195.1 Congzhengia sp. | reverse complement strand
GTAGCAAAATGATTATATCATTTTGCTACAGCTCCTTTGCTTACACATTTTTACTCAAAATCGTATTCATCGCTCATGCGATTTTTAAACTCTTCATATGCCATATCCAGTTCCGCCTCATCTTCAATGGGCATGAGAGTTTCTGAACCGTCCTCTTCGATGTGGAGTGTGTAGATGAGCACCTCGTCGCAGTCCTCGTCACCCTCATCGGCAGGAAGGAGAACCACATAGGTCTCACCGTTAAATTCAAAGGAATCCAGATGCAAAAATGCATGTTCCTCTCCATCATCATTTACCAGATGCACAATACCCTCTTCCTCTTCGGGTACGTTGTTTTGTTTTCCTTTGCTGTCTGCCATTTAGTTTGCCTCCTTCTTAAAGCTTGCCAGGCTTTCTTCTACCTTTGCCAGCATGCCGCGGTATTTTTCGCCTTTTGCTTTTTCTTCTTCCACAACGTGTGCCGGCGCTTTGTCCACAAATCCTTTGTTGGATAGCTTGCCGTCAACACGCTTAATTTCGTCTAACAGATGTTTCTTTTCATCCTCTAGGCGTTTGATTTCCTTTTCAAAGTCAACAAGTTCGCCCATAGGCATGAAAATCTGCGCGCCGTTTACAATCACTGCAACAGCATTGTCTTCAATATTTTCTTTGTCACACTGTACGGTTACACTTGCCGCACTTGCCAGCTTTTCAAAGAACACGCTGCCGTTTTCAAAGAGACCCTGATGCTCTGTTACGATAAACATACTTGCTTTCTTTGACGGCGGAATGTTCATCTCAGCACGTTTATTCCGAACTGCTTTAAGCGCTTCCATAATCATTTCCATCTGTGCAGCCTCTGTCGGGAAAGACAGCGCGTCATTTTTCTTCGGCCAATCGGAAATAACGATGCTTTCTCCCTCATGAGGCAGGCTCTGCCAGATTTCTTCCGTGATGAACGGCATAAAGGGATGTAAAAGCTTTAAGGTGTTTGACAGCACATAGGAAAGAACGTACTGTGCTGTTTCGTTGGACTTGTTCTCTGCGTCATACAAACGGGGTTTTACCAGTTCAATATACCAGTCGCAAAACTCATCCCAGATAAAGTCGTAAAGCTTAGAAACCGCAACACCCAGTTCAAATTTATCCAGGTTATTCGTTACCTCGCCAACCAGGTGATTAAATTTGTCCAGAATCCATTTGTCTTCCAGTTTTAATTCTTCTTTTGCAGGAATCTGAAGTTTGTCAATGGTCAGATTCATCTGCACAAATCTGGAAGCGTTCCAAATTTTGTTTGCAAAGTTTCTGCTTGCGGTAACCTTTTCGGTAGAATAACGCATATCGTTACCGGGAGAGTTTCCGGTTGCCAGTGTAAATCTTAACGCGTCCGCACCAAACTCTTCAATAACCTCCAGCGGGTCAACACCGTTTCCTAAAGACTTACTCATCTTTCTGCCCTGACTGTCACGCACCAAACCATGAATCAATACGTGCTTAAACGGCTCTTTGTCCATGTGCTCCATACCGGAGAATATCATTCTGGCTACCCAGAAGAAAATAATGTCATAGCCAGTCACGAGAACGCTTGTGGGATAAAAATATTCCAAATCCTTTGTTTTTTCCGGCCAGCCCAGTGTTGAGAACGGCCAGAGTGCAGAGGAGAACCATGTGTCTAATGTGTCGGGGTCCTGACGCATCTCTTTTCCGCATTTCGGGCAAAGAGCGCTTTCCTCTTTGGTGACAACCATTTCATGGCAATCATCGCAGTAAAAAGCAGGAATTCTGTGTCCCCACCAAAGCTGACGGGAAATACACCAATCGTGTACATTCTCCATCCAGTTGGTATATATTTTGCTGAAACGATCGGGTACAAACTGTACTCTGCCGTCCTTTACAACTTCGAGTGCCTTATCTGCTAAAGGCTGCATTTTCACAAACCACTGGTCTGAGGTAATCGGCTCAACGGTGGTACCGCAGCGGTAGCACTCGCCTACGTTATGTGCATGGTCTTTTACCTTTACCAAAAGTCCTTGCGCTTCCAAATCTGCAACCATCTGTTTTCTTGCTTCATAGCGGTCAAGACCTTCATATTTTCCGCCGTAGCTGTTAATGGTCGCATCATCGTTCATAACTTTTATCACTTCAAGATTATGACGCTGACCAACCTCAAAATCGTTAGGGTCGTGTGCCGGTGTGATTTTTACGCAGCCGGTACCAAAATCCTTGTCCACATACTCGTCTGCAATAACCGGAATTTCTCTTCCAACCAATGGCAGAATCAGCATCTTGCCAACCAAATCCTTGTACCGTTCGTCCTCAGGATTTACGGCAACTGCTGTATCGCCCAGCAGCGTTTCCGGACGGGTGGTCGCAATTTCCACAAAGCCATCCGAATCCTTAATGGGATACTTTATGTGCCAGAAATGACCTGCCTGCTCCGTGTACTCTACTTCTGCATCAGACAGCGCGGTAATACATCTGGGACACCAGTTGATAATTCTGTTGCCCTGATAGATAAGACCCTTTTCATAAAGGGATACAAAAACCTCTTTTACTGCTTTCGAGCAACCCTCGTCCATGGTAAAGCGTTCTCTGGTCCAGTCGCAGGAGCTGCCCATTTTTTTGAGCTGATTGATAATTCTGCTACCGTAGAGCTTTTTCCAGTCCCAAACCTTCTCAATAAACTTTTCGCGTCCTAAATCGTAGCGTGTTTTTCCTTCTTCTTTTCTTAAAACCTCTTCTACCTTAATCTGGGTTGCGATACCGGCATGGTCTGTACCCGGTATCCAAAGTGCGTTATAGCCTGCCATGCGCTTATAGCGGATTAAAATATCCTGCAAAGTTTCATCTAAGGCATGCCCCATGTGAAGCTGACCCGTAACGTTCGGGGGCGGAATCACAATGGTAAATGGTTCTTTCGTATCGTCCGGTTCAGGGGTAAAATATCCTTTTTCCACCCATGTTTGATAGAGCCTGTCCTCTACCTCTTTCGGATTATATGTTTTGTTGATTTCATTAGCCACCAAATTTTCCTCCTAACCAAAATATCATAACGCAGCCGACTACAACCATAATCAGTGCTGCGGATTTTATCAAATAAATTTTGTGCATAACGCCGTCTTCCGATTCTGCGCGTTTTTTCAAAACATGCGGTACAACAAAGTTTAAAACCGCACCGACCACAATCAGAATCCATGCGATGATTTTCATATCAATCACTTAAAAATACCTCCATCCTCGCGTTTTCCAATATATTCTTTAAATTTCTTCTGCTGAAGAAAATATAAATATGCATATGATACAATCGCGGCAATATTGGTTCCTACCGCAACGCCAAGCATTGTGTTTTTCAACGGCTCGTTTGTGCTTGAAAACAGCAGCAACACAACCATGGCGCAAAATACAATCACAGTGTTGGTTTTGCCAAAAATATTAGATTTGACAAAGGTTTTCTTCACATATAAAAACACGCCGCCGCAAATCATCAAGATCTCCTTGCACGCTAAAACCAGTACAAACCAAAGAGGTACCATATCCGCCAAAAGCATGCTGACCACCACAGCAATCTGCATCAGCTTATCCGCCAGAGGGTCCAAGAGCTGTCCAACCTTAGTGCTCATATTGAATTTTCGCGCAATATAGCCGTCTAACACGTCTGTCAGGCTTGCCAGAATGAAGATGACTGCCGCCGCCGTTTTCTGCTCTCCCTCCAGTAAAAAAACCAAAATGTACAAAGGTACCATACAGAGTCGGATAAGCGACAATAGATTCGGAATGTTCAAGAATGACCCTCCCTATGCAAATTAACGAAACGTTGCCTGTTGTTCACCGTCAACAAATCGTAATTTAAAGTTTTCTCCGCTTTTTGCCTGCTTTTTCGATGAAATCAATGTGCCGTTTTCAGAAAATGCCACGCTATAACCGCGGGACATGGTTTTTAAAGGGCTCAGCGCGTCAAGCTTTGCCATACGGTTCTCTAGGTTTGCCCGTTTTTTTTCCACTATGGAAGAAAGCGCTTCCTCTGCGTCTTTTATTAAGCTGTCCGCAAACTGTCTGTGTTCTGTGAAACGGTCTGAAAAGCGTGCAATCCCATAGGATGTGTCTAGTTGTTTCAGTATTTGGTTTTTGCGCTCGATAAAATGCTCCAGGGAAACAAAAAGCCGTTCCCTTTGCCCTCTAAAATAAGCCATCAGTTCTGTAGCCGAAGGACACACAACCTCTGCTGCAGCAGACGGTGTCGGTGCCCGCAGATCTGCCACAAAGTCCGAGATGGTAAAATCCGTTTCATGACCGACTGCTGAAACCACAGGAATTTCCGATGCAAATATTGCACGCGCCACAGTTTCTTCGTTAAACGCCCACAAATCCTCAATAGAGCCACCGCCCCTACCCACAATTATGACGTCGCAGGCTTTATGACGGTTTAGCATATCAATCGCCGACGCAATTTCCGGCGCAGCGGATATGCCCTGCACGGAAACCGGTACCAATATAAGCTCTGCCATCGGAAATCTTCTGCCGCTGACGTGAATCATATCCCGCACTGCAGCGCCGGTTTTCGCCGTCACAATTCCAATGCGGGCAGGATATTTCGGAAGCTGTTTTTTATTTGCTTCGTCGAAAAGCCCCTCGGCACTCAATTTTGCCTTTAGCTTTTCAAAAGCAGCATACAAAGAGCCAACCCCGTCGGGTACGATCTCCTGACAGTAAAGCTGATAAGCGCCGTCCCGCTCGTAAACAGAAATCCGTCCCCGAACAGATACGCGCATTCCGTTTTCCGGTTTAAAGCGCAAAAACTGCGCCTGCGCACGGAACATCACAATTCTTAGCACCCCACCCTCGTCTTTCAGGCTGGCATAGATATGTCCCGAGGAGTGGAGCTTAAAATTAGAAAGCTCACCCGTTACCCAAATATCCTTCAGGTAAGAGTTTGCATCAAGCACCCGCTTGATATAATGATTGAGTTGAGAGACGCTGACCGTTAAAATTTCCTGTTCCATCTATTCTTTTCCTTTGAACACAGAAGCCAATACGCCGTTTACGAACTTGCCGTTTTTCTCATCATGATATTTTTTGGCAAGCTCAACCGCTTCGTTGATGGAAATACTGTCTGGAATGTCATCCATATAAAGCATTTCGCACACAGCTACACGCAAAACCGAAAGCGACACCTTTGGAAGTCTTGTAATCTTCCAGCCTTTGGTATTGGTTTCAATGGTTTTATCGATGGTTTCAAGATTTTTGACAGCTGTGTTTAGTACTGTTTCGATATAGTCCTTCTGATTGCCGGGATCCGCCACCTCAGTAAACAGATATTCCAGCATCTCATCAGGACTGTTTTTCTGCACCTCATATTCAAACATCAATATAAAACATTGCTCGCGTGCTTCTTTTCTTGTCATGATGCTCTCCTTTGTATTTACAGGATGCTACAACGCACCTAATTGTACTAACTTTACCATTATATACTATTTTGTTTCAAAAAGAAAGTGTTTTTTTAAATTTTTTCAATTTTATATATCAAAAAACACCCAAGCACAGGCTCAGGTGTTTTTCATGCATCGATATGTTACTGTACAATTCTTCTTGCCGCATAGTAGCAACTGTTATAATAACCGTTTACAATGCTCGCATACTTGATCACGTCTCCGGTCTGGGGAGAGTGAATCATCATACCGTCACCAACGTAAATACCAACGTGGTGGATTCTGGACGCGCCCTGCTTTTTAAACAGAATCAGGTCACCGGGCTGAAGCTCGCTTTTGCTCACCGGTACGCCGTTATGAATCTGGTCAGCGGAAACACGGTTTAAGGTGTAACCCATCTGTTTGAATACATAAGATGTAAATCCCGAACAGTCAAAACCTGCAGGGGTAGATCCTCCGTAGACATACGGGAGACCTAAAAACTGTTCTGCAATCTGCACAACGCGCTGTCCTGCAGAAACCTTGCCCGTTGCACCGCCGTAAGAGGTGGAACTCGCGGGCGCTTTTCCCATGGCAACATAGTCAGCACTGATGTAAACATAACCGCAAGCAGCAAGGTTACTGGAAATTTTATACCAGTTTCCTTCCTTTGCAAGGATATTGATTGATTTTCCGTAATACACCTGTTCGTAAACACCGTAGGTTGTGTCAGGGCCGGAACGAAGATTTACGCCGTTACCCGTTACATAACCAGCGCAGGGGTAGGTTGCCGCAAAAGATGTTGTGGTGGCAGCAATCATAAGCGCCATGGTAATCGCACACATCCGCACGACCTTTTTCAGTGAAAACATGTATCATTTCCTCCAATATTTCAAGTAATTTGCATCAAAACAAAAGTTGTTACATAATTGTTACAAGATACATTATACACAATCCTCGACCATTTGTCAATCCTTTTTTAAAACTTTTTTAATAATTTTGTAGCATTTACCAGGGTGGCATCCAAAATACACATAAAAAGCTTGAAAGAAAAGGAAATCTATGTTATACTCTATAATTAGGAAATAAATATAAAAGAGGAGAAAACGATATGGCTGAAATAACAAAAGTACTGGCGTTTGATTTTGGTGCCTCCAGCGGCAGAGCAATGCTCTTCACCTTTGACGGAGAAACGCTTTCCATTGAGGAAATGCACAGATTTTCCAACGATCCGGTTATGATTGGCAAGAGCTTCCATTGGGACGTTTTAAGACTGTTCTTTGAAATTAAGCAGGGCATCAACAAAACCGTTTTGGCAGGCCACACAGATATTGAGGCAATCGGTATTGATACCTGGGGTGTGGACTACGGATTGTTTGACAAAAACGGTAAGCTTTTAGGAAATCCCTATCACTACCGCGACACCCGTACAGAAGGCATGGTAGATTTCGCTGACAAAACCATCGGCAAAAAATACATTTTTGACAAAACAGGTATTCAGTTTAACTTCTTTAATACATTGTTCCAGTTTATGGCGATGAAAAAGGATAACGATCCAACTCTAAAAATTGCAAACAAAATGCTCTTTATCCCCGACATTTTCAATTATCTGCTGACGGGTGTTATGAAAAATGAGTACACCATCGCTTCCACCTCGCAGCTTCTGGACGTACACAAGAAAACATGGGACAAGGAGTTAATGGAGAAAGCAGGTATTCCGACGGATCTTTTCTGCGACATCATCAAACCCGGTGAAATTGTGGGTGAACTTTCAGATGAGATTTGCGAAGAGCTGGGTTGTCCGAAAATTCCCGTTATTGCGGTTGGTTCTCACGATACAGCCTCCGCCGTTGCCAGCGTTCCTGTTACAGAGGACTACAAATACGCTTACATCAGCACAGGTACTTGGGCGCTGATGGGTTCTGAAATTGACACACCCCGTGTATCAGATGTTACCTTTAAATACAATTTCACCAACGAAGGTGGCGTGTGTGACAAGATTCGGTTCCTGAAAAACATCATGGGGCTTTGGATTATTCAGGAAAGCAAACGCCAGTGGGCACGCGAGGGCAAAAACTTTTCCTTTGACGATTTGGAGCAGGCAGCATGGGCTGCAGAGCCGTTTAAATGCTTCATCGACCCTGACTATCCTGATTTTGCAACACCGGGCAATATGCCGAAGAAGATTCGCCGGTACTGCGAAAAAACCGGTCAGTACGTTCCGCAGGACGAGGGCGAAATCATTCGCTGCATCGCGCAGAGCTTGGCGTTTAAATTCCGTATGGTGGCAGATGCAATTGAAGACATTACCGGCGAGCCTTTAAAAGCAGTACATATGGTAGGCGGCGGCATCAAAGATACCATGGTTTGCCGCTTTACTGCAAGCGCAACAGGAAAAACCGTTTTGGCGGGTCCTGTTGAGGCAACCAGCACAGGTAATGCAATTGTTCAGTTAATGGCACTGGGTAAGATTGACAGCTTAACCGACGGTCGCGCAATTGTGAAAAACTCCTTCCCCATCAAATCCTATGAGCCGGAAGATGCTGAAGTTTGGAACAAGGCATATGAGGACTTTAAAAAGATTGTAACGCTGTCATAAGCAAATCAGAAATAAAAAAGGAACATCGCAAAATTTTGCGATGTTCCTTTTT
>JAZNIA010000020.1:0-3191 GCA_045577195.1 Congzhengia sp. | reverse complement strand
AACGTTCCGATTTACGGTACAAGGCTGAGTCTGGGACTGGTGGAGGTAAAGCTGAAGGAATACCGTCTGCTTTCTAAAACCAAGCTCAATCGCGTAAAACCGGGTGACACGGTAAAACTAGGCTGTTTTAAAATCGAGTTTATCCATACCAACCATTCCATTGCCGGCGCGGTGGCGCTTGCAATTCACACCCCCGTCGGCACAGTGGTGCACACGGGCGACTTTAAACTTGACTCCACTCCCATAGAGGGTGAGATGATTGATCTGGCAAAGTTCGGGGAACTGGGCAAACGCGGCGTTTTGGCGCTGATGTCGGATTCGACCAACGTAGAGCGCGGCGGATTTTCCATGTCCGAGCGCACCGTGGGCAACACCTTTGACGAGGTGTTTCGAAACTGCACCAGCCGCATCATCGTTGCAACCTTTGCATCGAACGTGCATCGCGTGCAGCAGATTATCAACGCCGCTCAGCGGTACGGCAGAAAAGTTGCCATCTCCGGCAGAAGTATGGAAAACGTGGCGGAGGTTGCGGCAAACCTCGGGTACTTAAACATTCCCGAAAAAACGCTGATATCCATTGACGAAATTAAAAAGTATAAACCGCATCAGCTGGTAATTATTACCACGGGCAGCCAGGGCGAGACCATGAGCGCTCTTTCCCGTATGGCGTTTTCCGACCACAGAAAGGTGGAAATCGTCCGCGGAGATACGGTGATTGTTTCCGCGTCTCCCATTCCGGGTAACGAGAAAGCCATTTCCACGGTGATTAACGAGCTGTTTAAAAAAGGCGCGAACGTGGTGTATAAATCCTTAGAGAATGTGCACGTTTCCGGTCACGCCTGCCAGGAGGAGCTAAAGCTCATTCTGTCTTTGGTAAAACCGAAATACTTTATTCCCGTACACGGGGAGTTCCGTCACCTAAAGCTGCATGCGTCGCTGGCGGAGACCATGGGGATTCCCGCGAAAAATATCCTTGTTGGTGATGTGGGCAAGGTCATTGAGCTGACGCAAAACAGCTGCCGCTTAAACGGAACCGTTCCTGCCGGCGCCGTGCTGATAGATGGCTTGGGCATCGGCGATGTGGGCAACATCGTATTGCGTGACAGAAAGCATCTGGCAGAAGACGGTATCATTATTGTGGTGGTAACGCTTTCAAAAGGAGACGGCGCAATTTTAAGCGGTCCTGACGTGCTTTCCCGCGGGTTTGTGTATGTCAGAGAATCTGTCGATTTGATGGACGAGGCAAAAGTCGTAGCGCGAAACGCCCTTTTAAAATGTGCCGACCAGGGACAGACCGACTGGGCAAGCTTAAAAGGAAGCTTAAAGTCTGCGATGAGCGACTTTGTGTATAAAGAAACCAAACGAAAACCGATGGTGCTTCCGGTCATCATGGAAGTATAACGGCTAAAATATTACAGGAGATGAGGAACATGGCAGTAAAGCTTTTTACATCGGAGTCCGTAACAGAGGGACATCCGGATAAAATATCGGACATTTTGTCCGACGCAATTTTGGACGAAATTTATAAAAACGACCCGCAGGCGCGCGTTGCCTGCGAGGTCACGGTAACCACAGGTCTGGTTTTGGTGGTGGGCGAAATTTCCACCACCACCTACGTAGATATTCCGAAAGTGGTGCGCGAGAGCGTACGCGAGATTGGGTATGATCGCGCAAAGTATGGCTTTGACTGTGACACCTGTGCGGTAATCACCGCTATTGACGAACAGTCGGCAGACATTGCGCTGGGCGTTGACAAGTCTTTGGAAGCCAAAAAAGGCGAGGACGCAATTGACTCCATCGGCGCAGGTGACCAGGGTATGATGTTTGGCTATGCCTGCAACGAAACGGAAGAGTTTATGCCCCTGGCTATCAGTTTAGCACACAAGCTGACAAGACGCCTCACCGAGGCAAGAAAAAACGGCGAGATTTCTTATATCCGTCCTGACGGAAAGTCTCAGGTAACCGTGGCATACGATGAAACGGGAAAACCTTTGTATGTTGACACCGTGGTAATCTCCACGCAGCACGCGGAAGAGGCAACCCATGACATGATTGAAAAAGACGTTTTGGAAAAGGTTATTTTGCCCACCATTCCGAAACACCTTTTAACAGAGGATACCAAGTATTACATAAACCCCACGGGCAGATTCGTAGTCGGCGGTCCCAACGGTGACTCGGGCCACACGGGAAGAAAAATCATCGTGGATACCTACGGCGGATACGCACGCCACGGCGGCGGTGCTTTTTCCGGAAAAGACCCCACAAAGGTGGACAGAAGTGCGGCTTACGCCGGCAGATACGTTGCGAAAAACGTGGTTGCAGCAGGTTTGGCAGACCGTTGTGAGGTGCAGATTGCATATGCAATCGGTGTAGCAAAACCGGTGTCTGTTTGCGTGGAAACCTTTGGCACGGCGCATATTCCCGAATCGGAAATTGAAGCGCTGATTCAGAAGCATTTTGACCTGCGTCCTGCGGGCATTATCAAAATGCTGGATTTAAGACGTCCGATTTATAAACAAACTGCAGCATACGGACACTTTGGCAGAACAGACGTAGACCTGCCCTGGGAAAGAACGGACAAGGCAGAAGTGCTCGCAAAAGCCTTAAAATAAGTATGGCGTTTTTGCATACATTGGAGGTAGTGTTTTGAAAATTTTGATTGTTGATGACGAAAAGCTTTTGGTCAAAGGAATTAAGTACAATTTTGAGCAGGACGGTTATACGGTTGTCTGCGCATACGACGGCGAGGAAGCAATCAAAGCTGCATACGATAAAAGCATTGATTTAATCATCTTAGACTTAATGCTTCCGAAAGTAGACGGATACGCCGTTTGCCAGAAAGTACGCGAATTTTCCAATGTGCCGATTATCATGCTCACCGCAAAAAACGAGGACATGGACAAGATTTTAGGACTCGAGTACGGTGCGGACGATTACCTCACAAAGCCCTTTAACATTTTAGAATTAAAGGCGCGCGTTAAGGCGGTTTTGCGCCGTATGACACCGGCAATCGGTGGAGACAAAAAAGAATCCACCGTAACAGTCGGCAGCGTAACACTGGACTATAACCTGCGCCGTGTTTGCGTGGGCGAGAAGGTGATTGAGCTGACCGCGAAGGAATTTGATTTAATCGACCTTTTTGTCTGCAACGCAGGCAAGGTTTACTCGAGAGAAAATCTGTTGGATATTGT
>JAZNIA010000019.1:0-10275 GCA_045577195.1 Congzhengia sp. | reverse complement strand
CTTGGCCTCCGACTTCATCTTGTAGAAATAGGCGACAATTCAGGTTTGGGTAAAAACTGTAGAATCAACGGAAAAGTTATTATTGGAAATGATGTTATGATGGGACCGGAATGTATTATTTACACGACGAATCATCAATATAATCGATATGATATACCGATGTGCCAACAAGGCATGACGCCGGAACAGGAAGTCGTTATCGGAAATGATGTATGGATTGGAGTGCGTGTTACAATTATGCCGGGAGTACATATCGGAGACGGTGCGATTATCGCCGCTGGAGCTGTAGTTACAAAGGATGTACCGGATTATGCCATCGTCGGGGGTGTTCCTGCGAAGGTAATAAAATACAGAAAATAATTACTGATATATTGCGACATATAACAGTTATTAAATTTAGGAGAGTTTTATGTCTAATGCTGAAAAACGTTTTTTAATCCTGTTAAAAAACGGCATATTCAATACAACTGAATTGTTGCCAGAAACAGATCTACACGAAGTAGAACAGTTAGCGGTGAATCATCTGTGCGTTCCGTTGGTGTACCAAGGTGCTGTAAACGGAGGCATTGCGCCTTCTGGAGAATGGAAAAATGCAATGCTGAAAACTCTCTATAGAAATGAAAGCAATTTACGTGTTCAAAACCAAGTGATTCAAAAATTTATCGAAGCAAATATTCCGTGCGCAGTCTTAAAAGGTAGTAGTGTTGCAGTATTTTACGCAAATCCTTACTTAAGACCTTTAGGAGATATTGATATTTTAGTGCGTCCTTGTGATTATGAAAAGGCAATTTCTATTTTGGATACAGGCGAAAATAAAGACAATAACCATGAGCATAAATTTCATTGTAAACTGATGGTAAATGGAATAAGCGTTGAAGTACACCAATATATTACCGAACCTATGGATGATTCATACGGAAAGAAAATAGATTCTTTTATGAACTATGCGCTAGACAAGGTAGAATATGCAGAATATGAAGGGTTTCGTTTTCCGGTTCTATCTGCAAAACATCAAGCAATTACCTTACTACTGCATATGCAAAGACATTTTTATGAAAACCGCTTGACCATGCGCATGTTGTGCGATTGGGCAGCATTTATAAACAGCATTCATATAGATGAGTGGGAAAATAATATAAAGCCATACATAAATGAATTGGGACTCGGAAAATTGTCGGACACATTAACATCTGTATGCAATCATTACTTGGGAACAAACGCCGCAGACAAAATGATAAATTCTTCTGATGATTCGCTTTGCGAAGATATTATTCATGAATTTTTGTCCAATGGCGTGCTTCCTACCGGAAATCAAACATCAAGAAACTTTGGAAATATTTATGCACTATGCAAGCAAAAGACAAACAACAAATGTTTAGCGCTGTTGTTTTCGGTTAACGAAATCGCACGACATAATTTTAAACTTGCGCGTCATCCAGTGTTTTTACCGTTGTTTTGGATTTACATTCCAATTCGATATTTTGTTCGTTGGTTGACTGGAAAACGAGGCATCTTGTCATTTGATGAGTTTAATGAAACGGCTGAGCGCAGAAAAAGAATCTATCAGAAGTTAGATTTATAAGCGTTTAAAATGATTATCCGTCAATACGAAAGAATGCGGAGGAAAGTAATATGAAAATAGCAGTTGTCGGAACAGGCTATGTTGGTTTATCAAATGCTGTTCTTCTCGCGCAGCACAGCGAGGTTTGGGCTGTTGATATTGTAGAAGAAAAAGTGAACATGATAAACAACAAAAAATCTCCAATTATAGACAATGAATTAGAAATCTTTTTGAGGGAAAAAACACTAAATATAACGGCAACAACCGATGGAGAAGCGGCATACAAAGGTGCTGACTTTGTTATCATATCCACACCGACCAATTATGACCCACAGCTGAATTATTTTGACACATCAAGTGTTGAAACGGTGATAGAACAGGTCATAAAAACTGAACCAAATGCAGTAATTGTAATTAAATCCACGGTTCCAGTTGGATATACGGAACAAATTATTCAAAAATATCAATTTGATAACATTATGTTTTCTCCTGAATTCTTAAGAGAGGGCAGAGCGCTTTATGATAACCTTTACCCTTCCAGAATTATCATCGGTTCGAGAGAGGAACTGTTAGAAAAGGCACACGAATTTGCAGGACTTTTGGCACAAGGTGCAGTAAAAGAAGAAATTCCAATGCTTTTTACAAAACCAACTGAGGCAGAAGCAGTTAAGCTGTTTTCTAATACATATCTTGCGCTTCGCATCTCATTTTTCAATGAGTTGGACACCTACTCTGAAGTCCGCGGACTTGATACAAGATCGATTATTGAAGGCGTTGGACTAGACCCGCGTATTGGAAATCATTATAACAACCCTTCCTTTGGTTATGGTGGATATTGTCTGCCGAAGGACACAAAGCAACTGCTTGCAAACTTTAACAATGTGCCAAATAATATTATTGGGGCTATTGTTTCGGCAAACACAACCAGAAAGGATTTTATTGCGGAGCGTATTATTGCTCAAAATCCCAAAACGGTTGGTATTTATCGACTGACGATGAAAGCAAATTCTGATAATTTCAGACAATCGTCTATTCAGGGGGTTATGAAACGAATTAAAGGGAAGGGCATCCATGTGATTGTCTACGAACCGACCTTAAAAGAGGATACATTTTTTAATTCCAGAGTTGTTCGTGACTTAGAGGAATTTAAAGCAATGTCGGATATTATCGTGGCAAACCGGTATCACGAGGAAATTGATGATGTTCGTGACAAGGTGTATACCAGAGATTTATATTTACGCGACTAGCTAGTCTGCAATCAACAGAAATTTGCAGAAAATCAATTTTTCATCTTGACAAATTTTGATTGTTATGCTATACTTGTTTCTGTTGAGTTTAGGGGTATAGTTCAGTTGGTAGAGCAACGGTCTCCAAAACCGTGTGTCGTGGGTTCAAGTCCTACTGCCCCTGCCAGGAAAATCCTCGTTCATTTGAACGGGGATTTTAATTTTACATGACAGAGGAAGAAATGAAAGAGAAAAATAAGATGAAACAGAAACTGAATATCTTTTTATCGTGTGTTGCAGTGATGAAAATTTCTGTTATAGGAACATTTCTCTTAAGGGTTGAACAGGCTGAAAAGAGCGAAATTATGTTACCTGAAGAGAATTATGAATTAGAAGGAGTAAAAGTAGAAACAGATAAAAGCGTGCGCATCAATATAAATACAGCGAGTAAATCCGAGCTTATGTTGCTTAACGGAATCGGGGAAGCCAAGGCGGATGCAATTATTTCCTATCGGGAAACAACGCCGTTTCGAACGACAAAGGATATTATGAACGTAAGCGGCATCGGAGAAAAAATTTATCAGGAAAATGCAGATATAATTTGTATAGAGTAAAAACGAGTGCAATAGAAATTGCACTCGTTTTTTATAAGGAATAAAGCGTGACAGACACGCTTTCTTTTGTTACATCCAACACTGCGTACTCCTGACGAAAGTAACCGATAGAGCCGGGGTTTAAAAATATAATCCCATTGCGCGTTTCATAATACTGTGCATGCGTATGCCCAAAGACGCAAATATCGGCACCACATTTTCGAGCCTGTACTTCTAAAAGCTGCAACCCTTGTTTTACGCGCTCTTTATGACCGTGGGTAACATAAATACGATGCCCGGCAACTGAAAATTGTTTTAGATATGGCTCTGCTGCCGAAAAGTCATTGTTTCCGCATACTGCGCAGATTGCGTGACTTGTGCCGTACACCATCTGAAGATATTCCACGTCTGCTGACATGTCTCCGCAGTGAATGATGTGATTGATGTCTTTGTGTTGTTCGATAGCAGCATCCATGCCGTTGGTAAATTTGTGACTATCACTAAAGACCAAGAATTTCATGTTCATAATCCCCTTATCTTAACTTATATCTTTTATTATAGACAAATTTAAAAGCAATGTAAATAAATTCTTAAAATATAAGTTAAAACTAAAAAAGAATCTTGCAATAAAGATAAAAAAGTAGTATAATTAGTATAAATAATGATAGATTTGTACTACATGTAGATGTACAAGGAAGATATGAGGAAAATATTCTAGTGATGAAAAAAAAGAAATGGGTATTGATGTACAAAGAGCACCGTGCGGAAGATGTTTTAAAAATCAGCCATGAACTGAGCGTTCCGCCCGTGATTGCTACTATTATGATGAATCGCGGCATTACCGATCCAGACAGTTTTATCCATCCGTCGGAAGATGCTTTTTTGGACCCTTTTTTGATGAAAGGGATGAAACAAGCGGTCGAGCGTATTATACGCGCGTTGGAAAACAAAGAAAAAATTGCGGTATACGGAGACTATGACGTGGATGGCATTACATCTACTGCAATTATGGTTCGTTTCCTGCGCTCTCATAAAGCAGATGTTATGTATTATATTCCCGACCGATTGGAGGAAGGGTACGGTATTAACAAAAGAGCAATTGATAAAATTTCCCAAGATGGGGTAACGCTTCTAATTACCGTAGACTGTGGTATTACTGCTGTTCATGAAATTGAATATGCAAAGGAACACGGAATTGACACAATTATTACCGACCACCATGAATGCAAAGATGAAATTCCTGATGCATATTGTCTCTTAAATCCAAAACAGCCGGACTGTCCGTATCCCTTTAAAAGGCTGGCAGGCGTTGGTGTAGCCTTTAAACTTTTACAGGCTCTTACGCAGGAAATGCGTTTTCATATGCGTGAGTTGATTGAGGAATATGTTGATTTGGTTGCTATTGGTACAGTCGCTGATGTGATGCCACTGGTGGGTGAAAATAGAATTATTGTAAGAAAAGGCTTAGATCTTTTGCGCTATACGATGAATAAAGGAATTCGTGCTTTAGCAGAGGTTGCTGATATTAACTTGTCAACTGTCCAAACCGGAACTATTGGCTTTATGATTGCACCTAGGATTAACGCTGCTGGACGAATGGGCAATCCAAGATGTGCCGTTGAACTTCTGCTTGCAACGGACGATATGACTGCTCGCAAATATGCAGAACAGTTGGATAACGAAAACCGTGAGCGTCAGGAGACGGAAATCAGTATTTTAGAAGAAGCTCTGAACATGATTGAAACAGATGCTTCCTATCAGGAGGATTTTGTCCTTGTTTTAGCGCACGACAACTGGCATCATGGAATCATTGGTATTGTTGCCTCCAAAATATCCGAACGGCTTAATAAGCCATGCATTTTAATCAGCACGGATAAGGAAACGGGCAAAGGATCCGGAAGGAGTATCCGTTCGTTGAACTTATTCAAGGCATTGGAGTATTGCCAGGATACGCTACAAAAGTTTGGAGGGCATGATTTGGCTGCTGGGCTTTCAATTAAGCCGGAGCATATTGATGCTTTTCGCAAAAAAATTAACGAATATGCAAAAAACACATTAACAGAAGAGGATTTTATTCCACTTCTTTATCTGGATTCGGAGCTTCCGCCTCCGTACATCAATATGAACACGGCAGAACGTCTTTCGGTTTTGGAGCCGTATGGGATGGGTAATGCAAGTCCATTGTTTTTTGCAAAAAATATGAGTATTACACAAATTCGTTCGTTGAGTGACGGAAAACACGTTAAACTTACACTTCGTTCTGATGAACACTGTTTTGACGCTATTGGGTTTAATATGGGAGAATTAAACGTGCTTTTAAAGAACGAAGATGTGGTTGATATTGCATTTAATCTTGACATCAATATATACAGAGGAATGCGTCAATTACAGATTCTGCTTAAAGACGTAAGACGAAGTGAAATAACCGGTTAGGGGAGATAGTATGCTTTACGAAGGCCATAGTATTGAGGACATAAAAAAACGCATATCGGAATACAGTGCTGGTTGCGCAGGCTTTGATATTAACAAGCTGGAAAAAGCGTATGAATTAGCTCTATCTGCCCATGCGGGACAAACCCGTCAGTCCGGCGAGCCTTATATTTCACATCCGCTGGAGGTTGCCTATATTTTAGCAGATTTAGAACTTGATTGCGACACTTTGGTTGGAGCGCTGCTACACGATGTGGTGGAGGATACGGATTATACGGTTTCTGACATCAACAAAGAATTTGGCGAGGGTGTCGGCATCATTGTTGACGGTGTTACAAAGCTCAGCAAAATTCAGTACACAACTGCAGAGGAGCAACAGGTAGAGAACCTTCGTAAGATGTTTCTCGCTATGGCGAAAGATGTTCGAGTTATTTTGATAAAGCTTGCTGACCGTTTGCATAACATGCGAACCATTAAGGCTAAATCTGAAGCGAAACAGCGCGAAAAAGCGCGTGAAACCTTAGAGGTTTACGCCGCTTTGGCGCATAGACTGGGTATGTCAAAAATCAAGTGGGAGCTTGAGGATTTATCTTTAAAGCATATTGACCCGGTTGCATACAAAGAAATTACAGATTCAATCAATTTAAAAAAGCAGGAACGCGAACAATTTATCAACGATATTATGGATTCGTTGAAAAATAAAACACAGGAAATCGGGATTCAGTCTCACGTGATGGGGCGCGCCAAACATTTTTACAGTATTTACCGTAAAATGTTTACACAGAACAAGTCCATTGATGAGCTATATGATCTCTTTGCTGTTCGAATCATTGTAGACTCCATTAAAGATTGTTATGCCGTTTTGGGTATGGTGCATGAGATGTATTACCCGATTCCGGGGCGGTTTAAAGATTATATTGCAATGCCGAAACCAAACATGTACCAGTCCTTGCATACGACAGTAATCGGACCGGACGGTATTCCATTTGAGATTCAGATTCGTACCTGGGATATGCATCAGGTCGCAGAGTATGGTATTGCTGCGCACTGGAAGTACAAAGAGGGTAAAGAAGCCAAGACCGATGTAGACTCTAAACTGGAATGGATTCGTCAGCTTCTGGAAATTCAAAATTCCGTCGTAGATACCGACGACTTTATGCGTACATTGAAAATTGATTTGTTTGCAGATGAGGTGTTTGTGTTTACACCGAAAGGAAATATCATTAATCTTCCTGCCGGCGCAACACCGATTGATTTTGCGTTTGCAATTCATAGTGCCGTTGGTTGCAAAATGGCAGGCGTGAAAGTAAATGGAAAAATCTCAACTCTTGACTATATACTGCAAAATGGCGATATTGTCGAGGTTCTGACATCCTCTTCCGTTCGCGGCCCAAGCCGCGACTGGTTGAAGCTTTGTAAAACCTCTAGTGCGCGTTCTAAAATCAACCAGTGGCTGAAAAAAGAGTGCAGAGAAGAGAATATTCAGCACGGAAAAGACATGATTGATAAAGAACTGCGTCGCGTCAATCTGACACATAGCCAGCTGTTCCGCCAGGAATGGGTAGATATGCTTTGCAAAAAATATACTTTCTCATCCTTGGATGATATATATGCAGCAGTCGGATATGGCGGACTCACTGTCAACAAGGTAGTCGGCAAGCTCCGCGAAGAATATCGTCAAGCACTCAAACGCGAAAAACCGGATGTTGATGTTATTTCGATTGAACAACAGCCTCAGAGAAAGAGAAAAACGACCAGTAACGGTGTGATTGTTGAGGGCATTGAAGATTGTCTAGTTCGTTTTTCCAGATGCTGCAGCCCTGTTCCGGGGGACGAGATTATTGGATACATCACCCGTGGCAGAGGTGTTAGTGTGCATCGAAAGGATTGTACCAATATCGTATCCAGTGACAAGCGGGGAGATGCTGAACGCTTAATTGGTGTATATTGGGCATCTGAACAAAACACGGATTCTTCTTACTTGAGTGAAATCCAAATCCTTGCACATGACAGAAAGGGATTACTTGCAGAACTTGCAGGGACAGTTTCTGACCTGAAAATTCTGATTACAGGGATTAATTCTAAAATAACACGCGATAACAACGCTGTTATTGATCTTACAATTGAAATTCATTCAAAAGAACAGTTAAATCTCATTGTAAAGAAACTCAAAAACATCAGCGGCGTGTATGATATCAGAAGAAGTTCAGGTGGCAACTGAGCAAAAAAGGAGTAATCATGTTTTTAAAAAAAATTGTTATTGGTATGCTTGGGGTAAACTGCTATCTCGTCGGTGAACCAGATGAACTGCTTGCAATTGATCCGGGAGGTAGCGCTGACGAGATATGTGCGTTTCTTGATTCGCACGAGTATCAAGTTAAGCACATCGTTTTAACCCATTGTCATTTTGATCATATGCTTGCAGCAAATGCTTTAAAAGAAAAAACCGGTGCGACGATTTTTACTGGTTTGAACGAAAAGGAAAATCTTTTAAACAGCAGCATCAATTTAACTGCTCGATTTACAAGAACGCCGGTCTCCTTAGATGCGGACCGCTATGTTTCTGATGGGGATATAATTTCTTCCGGAAATTATGTATTTTCCGTTATTGAAACACCTGGTCACACCTCGGGTGGTGTATGTCTTTATTGTGAAGATGAAAGCATTTTATTTTCCGGTGATACGCTGTTTTGTGAAAGTGTTGGAAGAAGTGATTTTCCGACAGGAGATCAGCGTGCTCTAATTTCTTCAATCCAAAATAAGCTTTTTTCCTTACCTGAAGAGACGCGGATCTTCCCGGGACATGGTGAGGAAACCTCAATTGCACACGAAAAAATACATAATCCATACATTTGATAGAAAGGCAACGATACTGTGAATCAAAATAATACATCCCCGTGGGGAAATCTTGTCGGCATTCGTCCTGTGAAACGCGTTGTAAAAATGTTTCAGGACGGTATGATAGAAACACAGATTGCTGATATGTTAAAAAAAGAATATGGTGTCAGTGATAAAAAAATAAATTTGGCACTATCCATTGCGAAAACAGAAATAAAAGTGATAGAGTCCATTCCGCAAAATGCAGTATCTCTTTATATTGATATTCCGTTTTGTCCCTCGCGTTGCTCCTATTGCTCCTTTGCATCAATGCCGGTAACCGAAATGAAGGATTTTATTGAGCCTTATTTAAACGCACTGTTTTTAGAACTGGATACGATCCACAAAATTATTACAGATTTAAATTTATCGATAGTCAGTGTATACATCGGCGGTGGAACGCCTACGTCAATTCTTTCGCTTGAACTGGACAATCTTCTGTATAAAATTAGAAACACCTTCGATTTATCTGCTTTAAAAGAATTTACCATCGAGGCAGGCAGACCCGATACCATTACAGAAAGTAAACTTAATGTCATGGCAAAACATGGAGTTGACCGAATTAGCATTAATCCGCAATCCATGAATGATAAAACGCTAAAACTTATCGGAAGAAGACATAGTGTTTCACAAATTTATGAGGCATATTCTCTAGCAAAACAGTACCCATTTAAGTGTGTGAATATGGATATTATTGCAGGGCTTCCGCATGAAACTGTAGAAGATTTTAAATACACAATGGACGCGGTAACAGAGCTTAATCCGGAAAATATTACGGTGCATACAATGAGTATCAAGCGAGCTGCAAAAATCAACCAAAACGAAGATTATGATACGCTTCCCGAAGGCGGAGACGTGTCCAAAATGATTGATTATGCACACAGCAGATTATCAGCTAACGGCTACGCACCATATTATTTATATCGCCAAAAAAATATTTTGGGCAATCTTGAAAATACAGGATTTTTTAAAGATGGCACGGAAGGAATCTATAACATATGCATGATGGAAGAAATCAGCACGGTTGTTTCCGCCGGTGTCGGTGCAGTAACAAAGCTTGTTTATGGTGACCGTATTGAACGGATTTTTAATGTAAAGGACGTGCGCGAATACTTAAATCGCGCCAAGGAAATGCGAGAAAGAAAAAATTATATATACGAATTTTATCGAATAATGGAGGAAAAATCATGAAGTGTCCCTTTTGTGAGTTTGAAGAGAGCAAAGTAATCGACTCCCGTCCCACCGATGAAGGTGAGGCAATCCGCAGACGCCGAGAATGCTTAAACTGCGGTAAGCGTTTTACAACGTATGAAAAAATTGAAAACATTCCCCTGATGGTAATTAAAAAAGACGGCTCCAGACAGATGTTTGACCGTATAAAATTATTAAACGGCATTATGCGTGCTTGCGAAAAACGTCCGGTTGCAACCGTTGATATGGAACGTATTGTATCAGAGGTTGAAGCGGCTACACAGAATTTTTTAGAACGCGAGATTGCATCGCAGACAATTGGAGAAATGGTAATGGAGCGCTTGCAGAAAATTGATGAAGTGGCATATGTTCGCTTTGCTTCGGTTTACAGACAGTT
>JAZNIA010000018.1:0-1667 GCA_045577195.1 Congzhengia sp. | reverse complement strand
CATCCTTCATAACATTGGATACTTTGCCTTCGTTCAGGTCGGCAAACGGTTCCCAACCGTGGTCTTTCAGCCATTGGTCGGCAGTTGCCTTGTCTTTTCCGTAGGCGACAAAAACATCTTTGATGTATTTACCGCTGTTTGCGGCGAACGCTGTTACGGGTATCACAGAGCACGCCATCAACAGTGCCAGGAAAAGAGCTAAGCCTTTAGTAAAAATGCTTTTTTTCATATTTTGTTCCTTTTTTGTTTCTTTTTATGCTTGAGAAGATGCAGATTCTCTTTTTTTCTTTTTCGGAAGCAATACAGCAGTAGCACCGAGAATGCCTGCAATCAAACCGCCCGCAGCGGAGATGGCAATCACGCCGCCCTGACTGAAAGCGGAGGAGGTGTAAGCAGCCGCATCAGAATTCCAGAAAAGATATAAGCCGCCTTTATCTGCACGGTAGCAGTAATCCATATTGTCAAGTTTTACCGGAGTGTCCTTTACACCGAACATATGCAAATAACCGTTGCAGCCTTCCGGCGTTTTTGTATCCTTATACTGAATCGTGAGCGAGTCTGCCAAAATCGGGTTGCCCTTTTCGGGGGAACGGTTGACATACAGCGCCAACCACTGCTTGCCGATATCGGCATTCAAATCAGCCGCGTCACCGCAACCCCATTCGACATACCTCGAAACACCCTTTTGCGCACTGCCGTGCAAACCAACCTCCTGGCGGTTGCACTTAACGACCTCATAATAATCAAACTGGTCAAAGTTAATATGCTTATTTGATTTTCCGTTTTCACCCGGTGTGTAGCTGACGATATCTGCTTCGTCCACAATCATAGTCGGAATCTGAGTGAAGGTGCGGTGATAGAATTCGTACATCTGAACGGCTTTGATTACGGCTGCAATAATCATCATTGCACCGCCGATACCCATTAACCATTTACCGACTGTTGACATGCTTTGATTTGCGGTAAAGGCATCTCGCGCCTTGTTATATTCGTCTAATGCCCCTTGAACAGCATCTTCCGATGCATTTAGGTCACTGAACAAGTCCATATATGCGCCATCTTTAGCCCACAATGCCTCCTTCAACGCTCCGGCGTGTCTCGCTGCGTTAATTGCGATAGCGGCACCCGTTACCATGGATATAACGCCGGAAGCCATAACGCAATAGGAAGAAATGGCAACGATACCGTCTTCATCCCACAACTCGCCGTAGGGGTCTTTACCCATATTTTTTTGGTCGAGCGCATTTTTTGTAAGCGCAACGCCCTTGCGGAAGATGGCACGGTTGATACCGCTGTAAATGGAGATGTTTTCCAGTTCTTTTTCGTTCTTATCCTTGAAAGCGTCGCTTACCTTGGGGAATGTGGCTTCAACGACTGCGTCGCTGTCCGCGCCGACACGAAGCAGGGTTGGAAGTTTGAGGAATTCAAGGGACGCACGCTGCCCTTCTGAAAGCGCAAACGCAATGGGAGCGAAATAATCGTATTTCTTCGTGTAATCTGCCTTTTCATCTTCCGGGTTAAAGAAATCATAGAGCGTTGAGCCCCATTCACCCGCATAATGAATGTTGGATATCATGTAATAATAGCCGTCAATACTGAGGAAACGGTCTAATTCTTCTTTATAGCGCTCGACAGATTCCTTCTCCAAATTGCCAAAGTAGGTGTCT
>JAZNIA010000017.1:0-11421 GCA_045577195.1 Congzhengia sp. | reverse complement strand
GCTGCCAAACGGTCGATTGCGGACGAATCTTCTGCCAATTCTTCAGCAGAGAGAGACGTGTTCTTTTGCGTATTATGCTCTAAAGCGGCAATTTTTTTCATCATTTCTACGATTACATCATTTTGTCCCGCAAGGAGTCTTCTAAGCGCCGCCATGTCGGTAAGATATACACTGCGTTTTACAAATTCGACAGGTTTTGGTGTATTTGGTGCGGGCATTTTTGGTGCGGTAGTTTTTCCCCTTGCAACTGGCGAGGATTTTTGTGGGTGTTCCGGAAGAATGCTGGACGCATAGAGAATGATTTTACCGTCTTGCATACAGCCGTAGGAGGTTATGTGTTCGAGTCCGTTTTCTATTTTATACAACACATTTTCTGTTGTCGTTCCGCGAATGTATTTTTGGGGCGTGGACCAATGGAGTTCCTTGTTGCATTTTGAGGACATCACAAGCCCGTTTTCGCACCAAAAAATTTGCAATCCATCACCGTTATCAAGAAACGAAATCCCCTCGGAAATTCCGGATACCAAATGTACGGCTGAAAGCGTAGTCTCTTGACTGAGTGCGTCCTTTTTTAGAAAAAGTATGTTGGTGAATTTATCAAATGTTGCATATCCTGCGATGTACAAATTTTCTTCAGGGTCTGCTAAAAGGTCGATGCCCGATAGCGCGCAGTCGCAGTCTAAAGGCGTAAACGCTTCAAATGCTTTTTTTGACCAGCGGTAGCGTTTTGTGCCCAAAACGTTTTCTGCCGTGTGGTAAAGCACAGTGCAATCACCGTTTTCATGACTGCATGCCGAAAACTCTGTTCCGTTGATATAATCAATCACAGTGGGATCCTTTGAACCTGATGTTAAGAATTGGTGCACCAGAAGATTTCCCTCTTTTGTGTCAATCACATAGAACAAATGAATGGCTTTTGTGCCGGAAATCAGCGTCAAATTTTTAAACTGTGCAACTTTGTCTCTGCTTTCTAATAAAGGGATACGATTCCATTTTGCGCCATCAAAATGAAAATGCCAGATGGTCCCTTTTTTATCCTGACACACGGCGTGCATATCGTTTCCAAGAGAGGTGACGCAAAAATCGCAAAATGCATCTTTTAAAAGAGACTCCGCAAAATAAAACCGTGCGCCTCGCTTTTTGTAAACGCAAAACCCCTGTATCGCGTCCGTTGCAAAATGATACCAGCATCCGTTTGATGCAATCATATATTCCAGCTTCATTGTTTTCACCTTTCCATACATAATCGTGCTTTTCTAATATAATTTATGCCTGTAGTTTTTTAAAAATGCCATTTGTTTTTGAAATCTTCTTTTTTAAAATCAAAGTATAAATATCCTCGTTTTACAGATACTAACACTGTAATTTTGAAAAAGGAGATATTATCTATATGAAAGCCACCGGAATAGTCAGAAGAATTGACGACTTGGGACGGGTAGTAATTCCGAAAGAAATCCGCAGAACCTTAAGAATCAGAGAGGGTGCACCTTTGGAAATCTACACAGGAAAAGACGGCGAAGTCATTTTTAAAAAATATTCTCCTGTAGGCGAGCTGGGAGAGTTCGCCGGAAATTATGCAGAAACGCTGGCAAAGACCAGTGGATTTCCCACGGCAATTACAGACGTAGACAGTGTAATTGCGGTTTCGGGCGTGCCGAAAAGGGAGCTTTCCGATAAAAAGGTGAGCGCAGATTTGGAAAAGTTTATGGAAGAGAAAACAACCTTTATCTGCCATGGGCAGGATAATCAATCGGTTCCGGTCATTGCGGGTAGTGAAAAGTACAATGCTGGTATCGTGGCGCCGATTGTTTCTGAGGGTGACACCATTGGCTCTGTTGTATTTTTCTCTAACGAGCAGACGCCGAAAATGAGTGAGATTGAAGAAAAGCTGGCACTATCTGCAGCGGGCTTTTTGGGAAGACATATCGAACAGTAACGAATCATAGCCTCTTGATTTTTCTTTTATTTTATGATAAGATGAGAGAAAATATTGGGAGGCTTTTTCATGACAAAAGAAATTATAACCATTTCAAACAGTGAATTAACCGTCAAAATCAGCACACTAGGTGCTGAAATTCAAAGTGTTGTCGGTAAGAATGGAACGGAGTTTATCTGGGAGGGAGACAGTGCCGTTTGGAGCGGAAGAGCGCCAATTCTATTCCCCATCTGCGGTGACTTAAAAGAAGATAAGTATGTATATTGTGGAAGGGAATATACACTAAAGAGACACGGTTTTGTACAACATACTGTTTTTGACGTGGAAAATAAAACAGAGGATGAGGTCACGCTTGTTTGTCGCGCTAATGATGCGACCAGAACAAGCTATCCCTTTGACTTTGTGTTTCGCGCAATTTTTACGTTGCACGGGAATCGTCTTACGGTAACGTACCGTGTGGAAAACGAGGGGACAGATACCATGTATTTTTCCGTGGGTGCACATGAAGGTTATGCTTGCCCTGAGGGAATTGAGGAATATAGCTTGCTTTTTGACGAGACAGAAACGTTAAATCGTCATATTATGCACGGTCGTCTCCTAAACGGGGAAACGGTGTGTGTCCTGGAGCGGGGAAAAGAACTCCCGCTCAAAAAAGAATACTTTGAAATAGACGCAATGATATTCAAGGGCTTAAAATCAAGGAAGGTGCAGCTGATTCACCGAGGCGGGACAAAAAAAGTGACCCTTTCTTATCCTGGACACGACAATTTTCTCATATGGACTAAGGTGGACGCGCGCTATGTTTGTTTAGAACCTTGGTGTGGTATTCCGGACACGGTTGGAACAAGCTATGATATTTGTGAAAAGGAAGGTATTATTGCGCTAGGTGCAGGCCAAACGACGGACCGTACACATACCATTGAATTTTCTGAATAATTCTTATACGAGACGTTTTTTTGAAAACGTCTCGTAAATTTTTTGTAACAGAAATGAAATTGCAAATAGGGGATATTTATGATAAAATAATACCATACCATGGAGTATAGGAGGTTTTATTTGTTGGATTTTATAAAAAATACCGTAATTCCCTTTTTTAGAACAGTTCAAATCTCCGATATAGTAGATATTTTAATTGTTGCTGTTGCAATATATTACATTATTAAGCATTTCAGAAAAACAAGAGCTGCGCAACTGTTAAAAGGCATTGCCATTATTTTTGTAATTACATATCTGGCTGAGTGGTTGCAACTCAACATGATCAGCTTTATTTTAGAAACTACCATGCAGGTTGGTTTCATTGCTTTGATTATCATATTCCAGCCGGAATTAAGGCGTGCGTTAGAGCACATGGGCAGAAGTAAGTTTGGCAAATGGTTTACACCGAACAAAGGCGACGAAACAGATATTGTGGATGAAGTTTGCAAGGCGGCAAAACGATTATCCGAAAGCCGCACAGGTGCACTGATTGTTTTTGAACGGGATACGATTTTAGACGATTTAATTACCGGCGGAACACTGCTTTCTGCAGATGTTACAGCGGAACTTTTAGAAAATATTTTTGTTCCCAATACACCGTTGCATGACGGTGCGGTTTTGATTCGTGAGGGAAAAATCCATAAGGCGTCCTGCGTATTGCCATTGTCCGCTAATAAGAACTTGAGTAACGAACTTGGAACCAGGCACAGAGCAGCTTTGGGCATTTCCGAACAGTCGGATTGTGTGACATTGGTTGTATCGGAAGAGACGGGCAAGATTTCAGTAATGGAAAATGGCAATATGGTACGTCATTTATCCGAAACTACTCTTTATGCACTTTTAACCAAAGTGTTGGCACCAAAAGAGGATATGAGCAGCAATGTAAAAAAGAATTTTGATTATATTATATCTCATACACTGGAAAAAAAACGCAAAACTAAGACAGAGGACGCGGAGGATGAAATGTAGCTGCGTTTTCACCGAAATAAACGGAAAAAAATAGGAGCGGTAACATGAAAAAAAATCTCTCGTTGAAAATTGGTTCGCTTCTCTTTGCTATCGGAATGTGGTTTTACATTATTCAGGTGCAAAGTCCAGATGTGGAAAAAACAATTAAAGATGTTCCTGTTTTTTTTACACAACAGGCGGACTTGGAAAACCGGAAATTGATGCTTTTGAATGATAAAGAATATACCGTAGATTTGAAGCTCCGCGGTCAGCGAAAGCTTTTGATTGATTTGGAAAAATCGGACATTTCTGTTTCTGTTGATGTCGGCCGAATTGAAAGTACGGGCGTACACAGTTTAAATGCTAGCGTTGCTGTTCCTTACGGCAATGTTGAAATCATCAGACAAAGCCCGGCAATGATTACTGTAACAGTAGATGAAATTGTTGAAGAAGAAAAGGAAACCATCGTGAAAACCGTGGGTGAGCCTCTGGAAGGGTATAGTGTGGGAAAAGCAAAAACGACCCCTGAAACCGTAACTCTGCGCGGCGCAAAAAGTATTGTTGGCGGCGTGGAATATGTGTCGGTAACGGTGGATGTTTCCGGAAAAAGCGAGGATATTTCGACGGTAGAAGGCATAGAACTTGTCAGCACGTCTAATACTGTGATAGACAGCAGCTATGTCACGGTATCTCATGAAACATTGGACGTACATTGCGAGATTTTAAAGAAAAAGATTGTATCCGTGGTGCCGCGTTTTGCAGCCGATGTAAACGGCGAGGGCAGCTGGTACACATTAGATGATAACTCCGTGAAAACCATCGAAGTTGCGGGTGCAGCGTCTGTGCTCGAGAAACTGGATTCCGTGTACACCCAGTGGATTACAAAAGAAATGATTCGAGAAGATGGTGTCGTTGAGGTTGGTTTAGAACTTCCCGTCGGCTTGGAATCCTTAGATGGTGAGAGGCTTACGTTAAAGCTCAAGCATATAGGTTGATTTATTTTGTGAAAATGCATAAAAAATAAAGTCAATTTTTATTGCATTTGTTAAATGCGCAAATTGCAAAATAAGACAAAATGCGCTATAATTAAAACATACCACAACAAACACATAACTTTTTTCATTTTCTCTCCTTTTAACAAGGAAACAAAAAGAGCTGCAAGCGATAATTGCTTGCAGCTCTTTTTGTTTTGCGTTCCTGCAACATGCTATGTACAGCGCATAGAAAAGGTGGAAAATCATGAATTTTTACTGCTTTTTCGCATTTTCTCTTTCTTTTTTTGCTCTTTTATGGTACAATATATTTGGAATATTATTGTTTTCAGATAAAAGGGTGTGTTTCATTGGACAACCGATTTTTAAGAAACGAAATGCTGATTGGAAGCAAAGGTCTTAAGAGGCTACAAGATGCGTCCCTGATTGTGTTTGGTGTGGGCGGTGTTGGCAGCAGTGTAGCAGAAAGTCTGGCGCGCTGTGGCATAGGCCATATAACATTAGTAGATTCTGACAATGTAGAGCTGACCAACATTAACCGACAGCTTCTGGCGGTGAGTTCAACCGTTGGAAAACCGAAAACTCGCGTGATGGCAGAAAGGCTGAAAGACATCAATCCCGAGTGCTGCGTTACGGAAAAAAACATGTTTTATCTTCCTGAAAATGCAGATGAAATTGACCTTTCGGCGTACGATTACATCATTGACGCGATTGACACAGTCAGTGCGAAAATTGAACTGGTATGCCGCGCGCAAAAAAATGGGATTCCGATTATCAGCTGTATGGGTACGGGAAACAAACTTCACCCTGAATTGCTTCGGGTTTCGGATATTTATGATACAAAGGTTTGTCCTTTGTGCCGTGTCATGCGCAAAGAACTGAAAAATCGCGGTATTGAAGGCCTCAAAGTCGTTTACTCGGAGGAAACACCGATTAGACCAAAATTTCAGCCGGAAGACGGCACAAAAAAAGCAACTCCGGGCACAATGCCCTTTGTTCCCCCGGTGGCGGGATTTTTGATTGCAAACGCAGTCGTGTTAGATTTATTACAGCAGACGGAGGAAGAACATGAATAATTACTTTACAGACCAGAGCGTGACCAGTGCATTAGAAAACAATTATATGCCCTATGCGATGAGCGTTATCATCTCTCGTGCAATTCCGGAAATTGATGGTTTTAAACCGTCTCACAGAAAGCTTTTATACACCATGTATAAAATGGGGCTTCTTTCGGGCGAAAAAACAAAATCTGCCAATGTGGTGGGTCAGACCATGAAATTAAATCCCCATGGAGATATGGCGATTTATGAAACCATGGTGCGTTTGACCCGTGATCATGGTGCACTATTGCACCCGTTTGTGGACTCAAAGGGAAACTTTGGTATGCACCAGTCGCGTGACATGGCGTTTGCTGCGTCACGATATACCAACGTAAAGCTTGATTCTATCTGCGAAGAGCTGTTTCGCGATATAGACAAAGATAACGTGGATTTTGTAGATAACTATGACGGAATGCTCAAAGAACCTACGCTGCTTCCTACAGCTTATCCCAACATTTTGGTCAACGCCAATCAGGGTATTGCGGTCGGTATGGCGTCAAATATCTGCAGTTTTAATTTAGCCGAAGTATGTAGTGCAGAAATTGAATATTTAAAGAATGAGAATGCAAACCTGATGGCCGTGATGTCGGCACCCGATTTTTCAACGGGCGGTAAGATTATATACAAAGAAGAGGATATGAAAAATATCTTTGAAACGGGTCGCGGCAGCGTAAAAGTACGCGCATCTTATCAGTATGACAAAAAAAATAATTGCATTGAAATCACGGAAATTCCGTACTCTACGACAATTGAGGTCATCATTGATAAAATTATTGATTTGGTGAAGCAGGGCAAGCTCAGAGAGATTTCCGATATTCGCGACGAAACGGATAAGCAGGGTCTTAAAATCACCATTGACTTAAAACGCGGTACCGACCCCGAAAAGGTGATGACAAAGATCTTTAAGCAAACGCCCCTGGAGGACTCCTTTGCCTGCAACTTCAATATTTTAGTAGATGGAACACCCCGCGTGATGGGCGTGCGGGAAATTCTCTCCGAGTGGACGAAATTCCGTATTGGTTGCGTAAAGCGGAGCCTATCCTACGACTTGGACAAAAAGAACCACAGATTACACCTTCTGCTGGGCTTAGAAAAAATCCTGGTGGATATTGATAAAGCCATTTCCATTATCCGAAACACTGAGGAAGAAGCGCAGGTTGTACCCAATTTGATGGAAGGCTTTGGAATCGACATGATTCAAGCGGAATTTATTGCAGAGATTAAATTACGCCATTTAAACAAGGAATATATTTTAAAGCGTTTGGCAGATATAAAAGATTTAAGAGCAGATATAGCGCAAATCAGTAAGACCCTTTCTTCCAATCTTGCAATCAAAAAGGTGATTATCAAAGAATTGCAGGAAATCGTGAAGAAGCACGGAAAACCCAGAAAAACAGAAATTATTACCGAGGACGATATTGGCGATGTTCCCGAAGAAGAATTTGTGGAAAATTATAAACTTCGTCTGTACCTGACAGAACAAAATTATGTCAAAAAGGTATCATTGGTTTCTCTTCGTGCAAGCAATGCGCATAAACTCAAAGAGGATGACCATTTTGTTTGCGAGTTTGAGTGCGAAAATGTAGACGATGCGCTGTTTTTCAGTGACAAAGCAAACGTGTACAAAATGCGGATTGCAGATTTGCCCGATTGCAAGGCGAGCGCATTGGGTGAATATCTGCCGAACATCTTAGGTTTAGAGGAAAACGAAACCATTCTTTATATGGCAGTTACCAAGGACTACAGCGGCTATATGCTCTTTGCTTTTGAAAACGGTAAAATGGCAAAGGTTCCTATGAAGAGCTATGAAACCAAAACCAACCGGAAACGGCTTACCGGAGCGTATGGCACGAAATCGCCGGTTGCCGGAATGCGGTATTTGACGGAGGATTGCGAACTGGCTGCGTTCTCCGACATCAATAAGGTGCTGATTTTTGCAACAAGCAAAATTGCGGAGAAATCCACCAGAAGTACCCAGGGTGTTCAGGTGTTGACGCTGAACAAAGGCAGCAAGCTTACGAAAATTTGCGGCTTGGACGAAGTAACCTTTAAAGAGTTTGATGTCTATAGAACCAAAAACATCCCCGCTCGTGGTGCGTACTTAAAAGAAGAGGATCTGGGACAGACGACCTTGGTTTAACGGGAGATCATGATGAAAGAAACGATTTACACCATACCGCTTACAGAAGCGCTGGAGAATACAAATGAATGTATATTTTGCCATCTAGAGGACAAGATGGAGCAGGAGCAGATTGCATATGCGTTAGGACCTGCTATGATGGAACCGGATTATCGAATTTTGTCGAACGAAAAAGGATTTTGCCGTCGGCATACACATAAGCTTTCCAAAGCGCAAAAAGCACTTCCGTTTGCACTGGTGCTGGATACGAGAATGGACGAGGTGCTGCGTGTATTAAAACAAAACAAACCGACCGCAACAAAATCGGGTTTCTTTTCAGGCAAAAAAACGAAAACAGAAGAACTTACTAGGGCGGTATGTTCACTGACCAAAACCTGCCTCGTTTGTGAGCGGATTGATGCTACAATGGAAAAGTTTTTCAAAACGTTTTGGTATCTGTTTGACAAAGAGACAGATTTTCAACAACGGATTCTAGATGGAAACGGCTTTTGTCTGCACCATTTTGGAACGCTTTTAAGCTCTGCTGGGGACTATCTATCCGGCGCAAAACGGGAGCGTTATACCGGTGCGCTTTATGATACTCAGATGCGTGCGCTTGAGCAAACCAAAAAAGAGATTCACGGGTTCGTGAAACAATTTGATTACAGAAGTAACGAGGAAGACCGAAAAGGACCGAAGAACGCGCATCTTCTATGTGCCGCAAGGCTTTCCCGTTCGTTTGAGAGGGATTGAGCATGAAAAAAATTATCGGGCTTACGGGAGGCAGCGGCGCCGGTAAAAGTACAGTTTCAAAACTGTTTTGCAGCCTCGGTGCGCACACAGTGGATGGTGACGTGGTAGCACGCAGAGTCGTGGAGAAAGGAAAACCTGCGCTTATTGAAATTACGGAGGTCTTTGGCACGGGCGTTTTGCAGCCGGACGGGAGCCTGAACCGTGCAGCGTTGGCAAAAATTGTATTTTCTGATCCCGCAGACTTACATAAATTAAACCGGATTACGCATAAATATATTAGCGAAGAAATCATGCATGAAATTGAACGCTTTGAAAAGACGGTTTTTGTGATTGACGCGGCGGCTTTGTTTGAGAGTGGACTCGATGCAATATGCGACGTTACCGTTTGCGTTACAGCAGATGAAGAAATAAGGCTTGGGCGTATCATGGCGCGGGACGGATTAACCAAAGAGCGTGCTAAAGCGCGTATTCAGGCGCAGAAAAGCGAAGCATTCTACCGCGAAAAGTGTGATTTTGAGATTCGGAATAATGGTGATCAGGCGGCTTTGTCTGCAAGTGTTACCGAGATAATGCAAGGAGTGTGCAGTGAATAGATTACTGAAATTTGTAACGATCGTCTGTGTTTGTGCGGCGGTGTACTTTGGTGTGCAGGTCGTGGCGCAGATGATTTATCCGATGGAATACAAAACGATTGTTTCGCGAAACAGCGTGGAATTTCAGGTGGAAGAGCAATTGATATACGCTGTGATAAAAGCAGAAAGTAATTTTGATAAAAATGCGGTGTCACCAAAGGAAGCAAAAGGACTTATGCAGATTCTAGAGCCGACGGGGCAGTGGATTGCACAGCAGCTTGGTAGTGATAACTTAGCCGCAGCAGAGCTTACGGAGCCGGAAGCCAACATTTGTATGGGCACCTATTATTTATCTTATCTTCTAAACCGCTATAACGGCGACAAAACCTGCGCAATCGCGGCTTACAATGCAGGGCAGGCAAATGTGGATTCCTGGCTTTTAAGCAAGCAGTATTCCAAAGACGGAAAAACACTTCAAAATATTCCCTTTTCCGAAACAGAAAAATACGTCAAAGAGGTTTTAAAAAACGAAAAAATTTATCACTATCTCTATGGGGATGTGTAGTTATGAAATATATCAAATACATTGTGGCAGGACTAACGCTGGCGATTGCGCTGACTGCCTTTTCCTTCGCACCGCGCGTTGTGACGGAATCTGCATTTTTGCTGGACACGTACATAAGCGTTACGGTGTATGATGGAGACAAAGATGCCGCAAAGGCAGCAGTTTCCCGTACAGAAGAAATTGACCGCATGCTGTCTGCTTTTGCTGCAGACAGCGAGATTTCTAAAATCAACGCTGCACCGAGCGGGACGGCGGTTCCTGTGTCCGACGCGTGTTTTTCCCTGATTTCTCGTGCGCTCTCTTTATCTAAGCAGACAGACGGAGCGTTTGACATTACGGTGAAACCGGTCATGGATTTGTGGGATTTTGGCGGAACGCCGACTGTGCCGGAAAAAGAAGCACTGGCACAGGCGGTGAAAAAGGTGAACTACCGAGACGTTTTACTCGATGATATGGCAAAAACCGTCACCCTGACAAAGGAAGGTATGGCGATTGACCTGGGCGGAATTGCCAAAGGGTATGCGGCAGACTGTGCAATGGAGGTTTTAAAAAATGCCGGCGTCAAAAATGCCTGTTTGGACTTTGGTGGAAACGTGGTAACAATGGGCGAAATGCCCCTGAGTCTTATCGACTGCATTAAACTCAGAGCCAAAAGCCGCCCCTTTGCAGTTGGAATCCAAAGCCCAAAGGAGGCGCGCGGTACAGTTTTAGAAACGGTTCTGGCAGAAAGCTCACCTTGCGCCATTGTCACCTCGGGGGGCTATGAGAGAAATTTTACTGAAAACGGGACAACCTATCACCACATCATAAATCCCAAAACGGGCATGCAGCCGAATAACGGTATTTTGAGCGTAACGGTGATTGCGGCTTCGTCCGAAACGGCTGACGCGCTGTCAACAGCACTGTTTGTTTCAGGGGAGGCAGGGATTCCACTCGTTAGTGGATTGTACGACGAAATTATCTTTATCATGGATAACGGTGAGGTAGAAACATTTAGCTAAAAGGAGACGTGGATTATGAAAAAGCTTTTGATTCTGGACGCCAACAGCATTGTCAACCGCGCATATTACGCGGTGCGTCCGCTTACCACAAAGGACGGTTTTCATACCAACGCCATATTTGGATTTTTAAATATCCTAACGAAATATACCGAGGAGATTGCCCCGGACTACATTGCAGCAGCCTTTGATTTGCCTAAGCCTACCTTTCGGCACAAAATGTTTGACGGGTATAAAGCTACCAGACACAAAATGCCCGAGGAACTGGCAGAACAGATTCCCATGCTCAAAGACGTGTTGTCTGCAATGAACATTAAAATTTTTGAAAAAGAGGGCTTTGAGGCAGACGATATTATCGGCACAGCGTCACGTATTTGCGAGGAAGAAGGCGTGCGTTGCTGCGTACTTACGGGAGACCGCGATGATTTGCAGCTTGCATCAGAAAATGAAGTCGGAGGCCAAG
>JAZNIA010000016.1:0-14529 GCA_045577195.1 Congzhengia sp. | reverse complement strand
TCATCGACGAGGTGCATATGGTAACCCAACAGGCGTTTAATGCGCTACTGAAAACACTGGAGGAACCGCCTGCCCACGTCATGTTTATATTAGCAACGACAGAGCTGAACAAAGTGCCGATTACGGTGCTTTCCCGTTGCCAACAGTTTGAGTTTAGAAGAATTACCAACCGCGACATTGCCTCCCGCATGGGAAGTATTTTAGAGGCGGACGGTGTTCATGCAGAAGAGGCAGCGCTTTCCTTGATTGCAGAATTGGGTGACGGCTCTATGCGTGACGCGCTGAGCGTACTGGACAAATGCGTGGGCGCGGCAGAGGAAACGCTCACCTATGACGATGTGGTAAAAATTGTCGGCATTGCGGATAGCCACGCGCTCTATACCATTTCTGAGCATCTGGCGTCCGGAAACGCAAAGGGAGCATTAGAGGCTCTTGACGATACCATAGAAAAAGGAAAAGAGCTGGGACTTTTTGCCGAACGGCTCTTAAAATATCTGCGTGATATTTTGGTTGTGAAAGTAACGGGAAATGCAGAGAATTTTTTAAATACCTCGGCAGAAAACCGTGAAAAGATAGAAGAACTGACAGAAAATTTTTCGAAAGAGCGTTTGATTTCCGCCATCGACCTACTGTGTACCGCATACACGCAGGCGAGGTATTCGGGCTTTTCCCGTACCTTGTATGAAATTGCTTTGGTGAAAATGTGCGAGCCACAAATGCAGGAAACGGAAGAAGCGCTCAAAGACCGCATCCGGGTATTAGAAGAAAAGCTGGAAAAGGGCGTTGTGGTTCAAAACCCATTGCCGGAAGCGCCGAAACAGGACGCGGACGCCGGCGATACACCCCCGTGGGAACAGCCTGCTCCAGACAAACCGAAGCGGCAGGAAATGAAACCCAAACCAAAATCGGAGGAAAAAGAACCGGAGAAGGCGAAAAAGGCGTCAATGGAAGGGGAAAATGCAGCAGCCCGTTGGCCGGAGATTATAAGCTATGTGAAGGGGCACGGCGGCTTACCGATTTTTCCGCACTTAGCGCTGGTAAAAGTAAAAATGTCTGACGGGAAGCTCTGTATTGTGTTTGGCGACAACGCGCTGGTGTCGAAAAGCGTGGTCTCTAAGCCTGCAAACCTTGCGCTGATTGAGGAAGCAGTCAAACAGGTAACGGGAAGTGCCATGCCGGTTTTGTGCGTAACCTCCCGCGAAATGGGAGATGATAGCGGCGACCCGCTCAAGAAGCTAGAGGAGCTTAGCAAAACCCATTCAGAAATACAGTTTATATAAAAAACATGATAAAATATTGAAATCAATCTGGAGGAATAAATCATGGCAAAAGGAAATAAATTTACAGGCGGCGGCAATCACAAGATGAATACCGTGATTAAGCAGGCGCAGATGATGCAGGAGGAAATGAACCGCGTACAGAGCGAGCTGGAAGAAAAAACAGTGGAAACAACAGCAGGCGGCGGTAAAGTAAAGGTTGTGATGAAGGGAACCAAGGAAATCACAGCTTTAAATATCTCCCCGGAAATTATTGATCCCGATGATCCGGAAATGCTGGAGGATCTGGTGACGGTTGCGGTAAACGATGCAATCCGCCAGATTGAAGCAATGATGGAGGAAGGCATGAGCTCGATTACGGGTGGGCTCAATATCCCGGGCTTGTTCTAAATTTTATTGACATCTCATTATGAGGAGGAATCATGATGAAACTCGTATTTGCAATTGTCAGCAACGATGACGGCAACACAGTAATGAGAGAACTGAACAAAGCAGGTTTCTCTGTTACGAAGATGGCCTCCACAGGTGGTTTCCTGCGTGCAGGAAACACAACCCTTCTAGTTGGTACGGACGAAGAAAACGTGCAGTCCGTTATCGGCGTAATTTCAAAATATAGTGCAAAAAGAAAACAGGTAGTGTTCTCTCCCGAACCGTATATCGGCGGTGCAACGGGCTATGCGTCCTTTCCTGCTGAAATTGAGGTTGGTGGCGCAACGATTTTTGTTGTGGATGTAGAACAATTTGAAAAGGTTTGATATGGGATTTGACGAGATTATTGGAAACGAAGCCGCAAAACGAACTCTAAGCCGTGCAATTGCACAAAACCGCGTGTCCAATGCATACGTGTTTGAGGGCATGCCAGGGATTGGTAAGTGCAAGGCGGCGGACGTGTTTGCCCGCGGACTGATTTGCGAAAACCAACATGCGGCGCCTTGCGACGCGTGTCCGTCTTGTCGAAAGGCAATCTCGCGCAACCACCCCGACGTGATATATCTGACGAAACAGAGCGGAAAAGCATCCGTGGGAGTGGATGATGTCAGGGAACAGGTTTTAAACGAAGTGTACATGAAGCCGTATCTGGGCGAACGTCGCGTGTTTATCATCGGTGAGGGCGATGATCTTTCCATTGAGGCGCAGAACGCTCTGTTAAAGGTTTTAGAGGAGCCGCCTGCCTATGCAACGTTTATTCTCTGCGTCACAAAACAGGATAAGCTTTTAAATACGGTTCTTTCCCGTAGTCATATCATTTCATTTTTTCCGCTGGAGACAGAGGCGGTTCAGTCGTTTTTGGAAACGAAATATGGCAGCAACGAAAAAGCGGGGCTGTTTGCGCGCTTGTCTCAGGGCAGCATCGGCATAGCGGAGCGGCTCATGGCAGACGAGGACACAGAGCGGCTATATGAAGAAAGTATAGAGGCGATTTTGCGCCTTAAGAAAAACGCAGCGAGCGTTCGGGAAACGGCAGATTTCATGATTGCCGAAAAGGAACGGATTGGTGAAGTGATTGACTTCTGCCAGACCTTTTTGCGTGACTGCGTGTTTATAAAATCCGATTTGGAGTCGGCAGTTGTTTATGAAAACAAACGGTCGCAGATGCGCGTTTTTTGCGATGGTATAAGCAAAAAGAGCCTGGTTGCCGCCTTTGACCGTTTGACCGATTTCAGGATCAGACTCAAGCAAAATTTAAATTACAGCGCATCGGTTTTGGAAACTGTTATGCGTATTTGGGAGGATTTCCATGATAAAGGTAGTGGGCATCAGATTTAAGCCCGTTGGAAAGATCTATTATTTCAATCCGGAGGACTGCGCGCTGTCAGTAGGTGACGGTGTCATTGTTGAAACCACCCGCGGCGTGGAGTTTGGAACAGTTGTTCTGCCCGAGAAAGAAATTGATGAAGAAAAATTTAATATGCCAATTAAGAGTATTTTAAGGAGAGCCACGGAAGAAGACAAGGCACAGGTTGAGGAAAACAAAATCCGCACCAAAGAGGCCTATGATATTTGTCTCGAGAAGATTAAAGCAAACGGATTGGAAATGAATTTGGTCGATGTAGAATATACCTTTGACAGAAGTAAAATTTTATTCTATTTTACAGCAGAAGGTCGCGTAGATTTCCGTCAACTGGTTAAGGATCTGGCATCGGTGTTCCGCACCAGAATTGAACTGCGCCAGATTGGCGTGCGTGACGAAGCAAAGCTTTTAGGAGGTCTCGGCATCTGCGGACGCCCGCTTTGCTGTTCGCAGTTTTTGGGCGATTTTGAGCCGGTTTCCATTAAAATGGCAAAGGAACAGTCCTTGTCATTAAACCCAACCAAAATTTCCGGCACCTGTGGCAGACTAATGTGTTGCTTGAAGTATGAGCAGGAGGCGTATGAAAACCTGTTAAAGCGTACCCCCAATGCAGGGGCACTGGTAGACACTCCTATGGGCCGCGGAACGGTCATCAATGCGCAGTTGCTGCGCGGTATGGTGCAGGTGAAAATGAATGCAGAAAATGACGCGGTGGTCAATGAGTTTAAGGTGGACGACATCGTGATTATCAAAAACACCTCGCGTTTTCATAAAAACGGTGATGATGA
The DNA here is from genome assembly GCA_045577195.1 of Congzhengia sp. Classification (GTDB taxonomy): domain Bacteria; phylum Bacillota; class Clostridia; order UBA1381; family UBA9506; genus Congzhengia. The sequence goes on along the minus strand of JAZNIA010000016.1, from coordinate 10,672 downwards.
AACCGATCAGGTAGATCTGAAAACATTGAAAGAGCTGGAACAAGACTGATAAACGAAACAATTTAGGAGGAAGAACATGGCAGCAGTAACAGAAAGAGAGAGTCTGATTTATCGCGGAAAACCTTTGATTCGCGAGGGAAACGTCCTTTATTTTGGCGATTTTAACGAAAACTTTATCGCCCGGTTCACCATTTTGGAATCGGAAAAGGTAAACGATTTGGATATGGCAAAAAAAATTACCATTGAGCTTTTGGAAAAGCATGGTGAGGACATCAAAAGTGCAAGGCTTACCAAAAAAGCAGAGCGTACCAGTATGTGGGCGGCTTTAGACATCGGCGTCTATTGGTTGGAAGACATTTTAGAGATGGAAAAAGAGTTTTTGAAGGGACAAAAATAAGAAAATAAACATAAAAAGGAGCTGTGACAAAACGTCACAGCTCCTTTTTTTATTTTAAAGTCCGTTGGGGTTATTTTTCACAAAATTCCAGGCATCGCGGCACATATCCTCGATTCCATACTGCGCCTCCCAGCCTAACATTTCTTTTGCTTTTGTGGGGTTTGCGTAGCATTCGGCAATGTCACCGGGTCTTCTGGGCGCGATTTTGCAGTTCACCTTTACGCCGTTTACCTTTTCAAACGCGTCCACCATGTCGAGTACACTGTAGCCCGTTCCGGTGCCTAAGTTGTATGCATCAACGCCTTGGGTATTCATTACTCTTTCCACTGCTTTGATGTGTCCCTGCGCCAAATCTACAACGTGGATATAATCACGGACGCCTGTTCCGTCAGGTGTATTATAATCGTTTCCGAATACGCTGAGGCATTCAAGCTTCCCTGCAGCAACCTGCGCGATATAGGGCATCAAGTTATTGGGAATGCCGTTCGGGTCTTCGCCGATTAAGCCACTCGTGTGCGCACCAATGGGATTAAAGTAGCGAAGAAGCGCGATGCTCCACTCGCTGTCTGCAACGAACAAATCACGTAAAATGTCTTCAATCATCAGCTTTGTGCTGCCGTATGGGTTGGTGGTGTGAAGCTCAAAATCCTCACTGATCGGTACGGATTTGGGACTGCCGTAAACAGTGGCGGAGGAGCTGAACACGAGTTTCTTTACGCCACTTGCCTGCATAACCTGACAGAGCAAAAGGGTTCCCGTGATGTTGTTGTGGTAATAACGAATCGGTTGAGCGACCGACTCGCCAACTGCCTTGAGACCTGCAAAATGGATGACCGCATCAATCTTATTTTCTTCAAAAATTGTTTCAATGGCAGGTTTATCTAAAAGGTCTGCCTCGTAAAACTTAAACTCTTTTCCAGTAATTTTTTTGATTCTGTTTAGGGATTCGGGCTTGGAATTAATAAAATTATCCATCACCACAATCTCATAGCCGCTATTTAAAAGCTCTACGCATGTGTGGCTACCGATATATCCTGCGCCACCGGTTACTAAAATTGCCATATCTTTCCTCCAACCTTTCTAATATCGTCCATTAATAATAAATATATATATTCTGGTATGTACCGTTCCATTCTACCGAACAGCCTAAAGCGTCGGTTATACTTCTTAACGGAACCAATGTTGAGCCATTCACCATCACAGGTGCTGCGGAGAGGTATCCGGGCGCACCGTTGATGTAGCAGATTTTACTACCGACAGATACGGAAACGCTGATGTAGTTCCGCTTTAAGACGATGCGTTTTGTTTTTTCATCCCATGATACGGTTCCGCCCAAAAGCTCCACAACGCTGCGCACGGGAATCATGGTTGTTCCGTTTATGAGCGCAGGTGCTTCCGCTAAGGTAAATTCTGTTGCGTTTGCTAGTGCTATTTTGGAATTGATTCGCATAGAAATACAATCCTCACCAAGCGGTTCTAAAGGACGGGATGCGTCCGTTGCAGGGTTTTGTGTCTGCGGGTTTGTACCGGGCGCATCATCTCCGCTGTTGGGAGGTGTAATGACCGGTGTGGTCGAGGGGGCAGCTGGAGTTGGCTCTTTTGTCTCCGGTTTTGCAACAGGTGGTGTTAAGTCTAAGGTTAAATAACCCCAGAGAATGCCGTCTGCCGAATAGGGTGCGCGGTCGTTATGATATTCGCCGCAGTCTACAAAGGTAGGCGGAACCAACACGTCGCCTGCCTCGTTGATATAGCCCCATAAACCATCGTTATATATACGACCAACGCCGTTTGTAAATGTATAGCAGTAATCATATGCGGTTTTTAAAATCCATTCACCGTTTGCATTGATATAACCGCTGGTTTCGCCAACCTTTGCTGGGTATCTGCCGTTTGTATCCGGCTGGCCGATGTAGTCAAACGAAAATGCAGCTGTTACCTTGCCAGTGGTATTAATCAGTCCGTATTTTGCACCTTTACGGCAAATTGCATGGCCATTTTTAAAATCGCTTGCGTAGTCATAGGCGGGACGAACGGAATATTTTCCATAGGTCGTAATATAGCCCCATTTTCCGCCAAATTTTACTGCAGCATAGCCCTCGTGAAAGTCATACGCCATATCAAACTGGGGGTGAATAATTATGGTTCCTTCTGTATCGCAGTAACCATAGAGACCGTTAATCATACCGCAGATTGCACCACCCGAGGGTGAAAAGGAGTATGTAAAGGGTGAAGCGAACAGTTCCGTGCCGTAAATATCGATATAGGCAAAGGAACCATCTGTTTTTTTAACCATAGCGACGCCGTTTTGAAAACAACCTGCCAATTCATAGTTATAAGGAATGATGGTGTTGCCGGAGGGGGTAATATAACCCCATTTTCCGTCTTTTTTTGCAGGTATGTAGGACGATGTAATATCGCCCATCGCTTCCCAGCTGTAGCTTGTGATCGCGTTACCCGAGGTGTTTGCCAAGGCCCATCTTGTATCCTTTGAAACCTTTGTAACGCTGCTTTCAAAGGCTTCTGCCATGTTATATTGAGGAGACAGTATCACCGAATATCCCGCGGCAGACGCGGGAAGACAGAGCGAAAGCATAAGAAGCGTTGCAATCAGCAGTGCTGTTATTTTTTTCATCGAAAATCACACCTTTCAGCTAAAATGCTGCGTTTAGTTGCCAAAGGTAATACCGATTCCTTTCGCAACTTTAACCAGTTCGCCTTCGGGATCAACTGCCTTGTTTTTGCCAATAACATCTTCTAAGGATGCGTATCCTATATCGTCGCCGTTGAGTGTTACCATCACGCCGTGCTTGCCCTGCATCAGAAGTTCTACAGCAGCAGCGCCGTAACGCGTAGAGAGCAGTCGGTCGTGTGCCGTAGGAGAACCGCCACGCTGAATGTGACCCAAAATGGTAGAACGCGCTTCAAGTCCCACGAGTTCTTCCAGTTCTTCTGCGATTTTATTTCCAATGCCGCCCAAACGAATGGGGTCGGGACTGTTTTCAATCACCTTGCTGACGTATAGCTCGCCGGACATGGATTTTGCGCCCTCGGCAACCACAACAACGGCAAAGTTTTTGCCACGTTCCGTGCGTTTTTTCAGCGTTTCAGCAATTTTATTTATATCATAAGGAATTTCGGGAATCAAGATTGCGTCTGCACCGCCTGAAATGCCAGCAGCCAGTGCAATCCAGCCTGCATATCTGCCCATAACTTCCAGCACCATGATTCTGCTGTGAGACAGCGCCGTAGAATGCAAGCGGTCGGCCGCCTCGCATGCTACGCTAACGGCAGTGTCAAAACCAAAGGTATAATCCGTACATCCCAGATCATTGTCAATGGTTTTCGGAACGCCGATCACCTTAACACCTTTGCGGGCAAAATCTCTTCCACTGGTTAAAGTTCCGTCGCCACCGATGATTATCATGGCATCAATTCCGTTTTTCTTCATATTCTCCACGCCAACGTCGGAAACATCCTTTTGAACCATTACGCCGTTTTCCTCTACAGCATAATCAAACAGATTATCCTTGTTGGAGGAATAGAGCATGGTGCCGCCAATGGGCAGAATGCCGGATACAGCATCTAACGTCAGCGGAACGACATCGTTATGATAAAGCCCTTTGTAACCATGGTTAAAGCCAACAACCTCTAAGCCGTACTTTAAAATGGCGGTGCGAACCACAGCGCGGATTACAGGGTTTAATCCCGGGCAATCACCGCCCGCAGTTAATATACCAATTTTTTTAACTTCGTTTGTCATAAAAAACCTCCGATTAGCTCATTTGTATTGTTATTCTATTATATTTTACACTAATTTTTAAGAAATTTCAATAAAATATGAAAAAAAACTGTTTTTTTTAGCAAAAAAGTGCTATAATGAGAATATGATATAAAATTTGAGTGTATAATATCGACAAGGAAACGGGAGAATTATGGCGGCAAAGGTAATTGTATTGCGCGCAGAAGAAACGTGGGATCAGCTTGATGTTGCAGCAGAAATTCTGGCGGACGGTGGCTTAGTGGCTTTTCCGACAGAAACGGTGTATGGTCTGGGCGGAAATGCCCTCTGTGCGGAAACGGTGGAGAAAATTTATACAGCAAAGGGGCGCCCGTCGGACAACCCTTTGATTGTGCACGTCGCAAAACGGGAGGACGTGTATCGCTTAGCAGAATCTGTGCCGGAGACGGCGGAGAAAATCTTAGACCATCTTTGTCCCGGTCCGATTACCTTTATTCTGTATAAAAGCGACTTGGTGCCTGACGCGGTAACTGCAGGCGGCAAAACCGTAGCGATTCGGTTTCCGGAGCATCCGATTGCAAAACGTTTAATTGAAAAAAGCGGCGTACCTGTTGCGGCTCCCTCTGCCAATCTTTCCGGCAGACCCAGCCCGACAAAAGCCTCTCATGTAATTGAAGATTTAAAGGACCGAATTGACTGTATTATAGACGGCGGCGATTGCCGCGTGGGACTGGAGTCTACGGTGATTGACCTGACCGCGGTGCCGCCGCGAATTTTGCGCCCCGGCGGAGTGTCACAGGAGACGTTGTCTGCTCTTTTGGGTGAAGTGGAAGGTTATGCACCCAAAGATACAGACGAAAATGCGCCCAAAAGCCCCGGCATGAAGTATCAGCACTATGCACCTCGCGGAAAAATGATGGTGTTTGAGGGTAAAAACTGCCGCGCGGCAGTACGGGAAAAGCTTTTAGAAATCGGCACGAAAAACGTGTGCATTTTGGCGGCGGGCGAGGCAGACTATGAAGGCGTGCGCGTCATCAACTGCGGTGAAACGCCGGAGGAGTATTCAAAGCGTTTGTTTGATGCCTTGCGCAATGCAGACAGCTTAGGTGCAGAAATCATTTTTGCAGAGCTTCCGTTTTTGGAGCGGGGCGGGATCACGACCGCGCTGAAAAACCGGATTTACAAATCCTGCGGAGGGAATGTGACAGTATGCGAATAACTGATATGCGAAAAGAACATCTTCCTGACATTTTGCAGGTGGAGGCGGAATCCTTTTCCCACCCGTGGACGGAGGCGATGTTTCGCGAGGAGTTAGGCGGCAAATTTTCCGTCTATCGCGTGGCAGAGGAAGCGGGACGGGCAGTCGCATATATGGGTATGTGGATTCTGGCAGATGAGGGGCATATTACCAACGTTGCCGTAGGCAGACGGTTTCGCCGCCACGGGATTGCAAAAGCACTGATTGCGGATTTTGTTGCTTTGGCAAAGGAACGAAAACTTGCGTTTATGACGCTGGAGGTTCGTGTGTCAAACAGTGCAGCCATTGCACTTTATCAAGGCTTTGGTTTTGAGGAAGTTGGAAGACGCAAAAATTATTACGAAAATCAAGAAGACGCAATTCTAATGACAAAATTTTTTGATAAAAACGGGGAATAAATTATGGATACACTGATTCTGGCAATTGAATCTTCTTGTGACGAAACCTCCGCCGCTGTGCTAAAAAACGGGCGCGAGGTGCTTTCCAATGTGATTTCGTCGCAGATTGACATACATAAAAAGTTTGGCGGCGTGGTGCCGGAGGTTGCATCCCGAAACCACGTACTCAACATTTCTACCGTGGTGGGCGAAGCCATGGAAACTGCAGGCGTTTCCTACGGCGATCTGACCGCTGTTGCCGTGACCTACGGGCCGGGACTTATCGGCGCGCTTTTGGTGGGTGTTTCTTACGCAAAAGCCATTTCTGCAGCACAGAAGCTTCCGCTGATTGCCGTGAATCATATTCACGGGCACATTGCGGCAAACTATATTACCCACAAGGACTTAGAGCCACCCTTTGTTTGCCTGGTGGCGTCCGGAGGGCACAGTCATATCCTTTATGTGAAGGATTACGATGAATTTGAAATCATGGGCAGAACCCGTGACGATGCCGCGGGGGAAGCCTTTGACAAGGTTGCCCGTGTCATTGGACTGGGCTATCCCGGCGGGCCAAAAATTGAGGCGCTTGCAAAAGAGGGGGATGCTAGCGCAATCCGCTTTCCGCAGGTAGAGTTTCCCGATGCACCCTATGATTTCAGCTTCAGCGGGGTGAAAACTTCTGTGATTAATTACCTGCATACAAAAGAACAGAAGCAGGAGGCAGTTCACCGTGCGGACTTGGCGGCAAGCTTTCAAAAAGCTGTTGTAGAAGCATTAACGCGCCACACCGTTGCGGCAGCGAAAGCAAAAGGCGTAGACAAGGTGGTACTGGCAGGCGGTGTCAGCGCAAACGGTGCACTACGGGCGAGCTTTGAAGCCGCCGCAAGTAAGGAAAATCTTCGGTTATTTTACCCACAACCGATTTTATGTACAGACAATGCGGCAATGATCGGTTGTGCGGGTTATTATAAATATTTGAAACAAGACTTTGCCGACAGCGGCTTAAACGCCGTTGCCAATTTGAAATTATAAACCGTCGGCGAGGGAAAGGAAGTGTAACGATGGACGAAAAAGACTTTTTGAGAAACGACGAAGCTATGTCGGAAGACGCCACACGTCCGGAACCGGAAAACCAGACAGAAATCAGTGAGGAACAGCGCGCAGCGCAGGAGAAAATGGAGCAGATTTTCAAAAACGTTTCTGCCAATAAGCAGGAACCGGAACCAAAACCGGAAGAAACGGCTGCGCCGGAAGAAGTTGCTCAAAAGCAGGAGACGCAGGACGTGACGGACACACCAAAGAGGGAAATTGAGCTGATGACCGTGCGTCGTTTCTCCGAGGAAGAAAAACGCGCGATGGCGCAAAAAAAACAGGAAGTAAAAAAGAAATCCAATAAACGGATGGCGCAGAAGGTGTTTCTGGCGCTTTTGGTGATTGCGATTGTCATAACGGGTGGCGTTTTTTATGCAGACTATATGCCCGGAAAGCAGAGCGCTGAGGTTGTGGTGACGATTCCTGAAGGCGCGTCCACGGCGGAAATTGCTGAAATTTTAAAGCGGGACGGACTGATTACGTCGAAGCTGTTTTACCGCTCTGCATCTAAGGTGCGCGGTATAGACGGAAAATATAATTTTGGAAAATTTAAGCTGGAAAAAGGTGCCGGATTCGAAAAAATATTTGAAACACTAACCGGTTCCGGTAGGGTTGTGGATACGGTGAAGGTCACCATTCCGGAAGGGTACGAAATTTACAAAATTGCCGATTTGCTAGAGGAAAAAGGGTTAATTGACAAGGACAAGTTCTATTATCTGGTGGATAATGGGGAATTCAGCTACGATTTTGTAAGCGAAATTCCCCAGCGGGAAAACCGCCTGGAGGGGTACCTCTTCCCCACCACATACGAGTTTGCGCCCAATGATGAGTATGGTATTATCAATGAGATGCTGATGTACTTTGAAAAAACCTATGCGCCGTATCGCGAGCGGGCAAAAGAGCTCAACATGACCATGGACGAGGTGATAACGCTTGCCTCCATCATTGAACGCGAGGCGATTGGTGATGCAGACAGAAAGCTGGTATCCAGCGTGTTTCATAACCGTCTGGCAAGCGACCAGTACCCATATTTGCAATCCTGCGCAACGGTGCAGTATATTCTAAAAGAGCGCAAGGCGGTGCTTTCGATAGACGATACCCGAATCGACAGCCCCTATAATACCTATATCAACGAGGGACTTCCCATAGGTCCTATTGCATCTCCCGGAGAAGAAGCCATCGAGGCGGCACTCTATCCGGAAAAATCAGAATATCTGTTTTTTGTTCTGGGCAGTGATGGTAAGCACCACTTCTCTAAAACCTATGCAGAGCATATGCAAAACAAAGACAGCTAAAGGAGAACATTATGCTTTCGGTAGTGATTCCCGCATACAACGAAGCGGACATGATTTTAAAAACAGCGGACACGATTTGTGGTATCTTGCGCAAAGCAGAGATTTCGTATGAACTGTTGTTTGTAGACGATGGTTCAAAAGATGCAACGTGGGAGAAAATTCTGCAGGTGTCCGAGAAAACGGCAGAAGTTCGCGGTGTATCCTTTTCCCGCAACTTCGGAAAAGAAGCAGCAATCTTTGCAGGGCTTAGTGAGGCAAAGGGGGATTGTTGCGCCGTGATTGACTGCGATTTGCAGCACCCGCCGGAAAAGCTGGTAGAGATGTACCGTCTGTGGCAGCAGGGGTATGAAGTGATCGAAGGCGTGAAAAAAGACCGCGGAACAGAGTCCGTGTGGCATGGGTTGGCAGCAAAATGCTTTTACGCGCTGATTAGCCGAGCAGTAAAAATTGACATGTCTAACGCATCAGACTTTAAGCTTTTGGACCGAAAAGCGGTAAATGTACTGCTGACCATGCGGGAGAAACACGCCTTTTTCCGCGCACTTTCCTCCTGGATTGGCTTTCGGACGATTCAGGTGGAATATGAGGTACGGAAGCGGCAAATCGGAACATCAAAATGGTCTGCAGGTTCATTGTTTAAATACGCCATCACCAGCCTTACGTCCTTTTCATCCATGCCACTGAAGGTGATTATCTTTACGGGGATTTTGGTGCTTTTGGTGTCGGTTGTGCTGGGCGGAATTGCGCTGTATCAAAAATTTGCGGGACTGGCGCTGGATGGTTTCACCACGGTTATCACCGTACTGTTGTTTATCGGCAGCATGATTATGATCAGCCTCGGTTGTATCGGCTATTACGTGTCGAAAATCTATGAAGAAGTAAAAGGGCGGCCGCGGTACATCGTATCAAAAGTCTGCGGCAACCGTGAAAAATAAGAAAGTTTTTGGTGGGGAGAAATAATTGGCTATTTTTCCCCACTTTTTTTGTATTTATACAAAAATATATTTGAAATTTTAAAAATAGTGTGGTATAATGATTATATGTAAAATAATATATGTATAAATGCGCAGATTTTTCAGTTTATCACAATATATGATAAAATAAATTCTATTCTTCGAGGAGGATAAAAATGGCAAAGAAATTTAAAACCATGGATGGTAACTGCGCCGCTGCTCATTGCGCCTATGCGTTTACAGAAGTCGCAGCAATCTATCCGATTACTCCTTCGTCTACAATGGCTGAATATGTAGACCAGTGGAGTGCAAACGGACTCAAAAACATCTACGGCCAGAAGGTTGAAGTTGTTGAAATGCAGTCCGAAGCAGGTGCAGCAGGTGCAGTGCACGGTTCCCTGCAGGCAGGTGCAATGACCACAACATTCACCGCATCTCAGGGTCTTCTTCTGATGATTCCCAATATGTACAAAATTGCCGGCGAACTTCTGCCGACTGTTTTCCACGTTAGTGCAAGAGCTTTAGCAGCACACGCGCTGAACATTTTTGGCGACCATCAGGACGTTATGGCATGCCGCCAGACCGGTTTTGCACTGTTGGCTTCCGGCAGTGTTCAGGAAACCATGGACTTGGGCGGTGTTGCACACTTAGCTTCCATTAAGAGCCGCGTTCCCTTCCTCCATTTCTTCGACGGTTTCAGAACTTCTCACGAAATTCAGAAAATTGAAGTTATGGACTATGAGGACTTAAAGAGCCTGGTTGACTGGGACGCATTAAAAGCATTTAAAGACAATGCGTTAAATCCCGAACACCCCGTTCTCCGCGGTACCGCGCAGAACTCTGATATTTACTTCCAGGGAAGAGAAGCTTCCAACGTATTCTATGATAAGGTTCCCGATGTAGTTGCTGACTACATGGCAGAAATCACCAAGATTACCGGCAGAGAATACAAACCCTTTAACTACTACGGTGCGCCTGATGCGACCAAGGTTATCGTTGCAATGGGATCTGTTTGCGAAGCAATTGAAGAAACCGTTGATTACCTCAACGCGCGCGGTGAAAAGGTCGGCGTGATTAAGGTTCATCTTTACAGACCGTTCTCTGCAAAATACTTCTTCGATGTACTGCCCGAAACCGTTCAGAAAATCGCTGTTTTAGACAGAACAAAAGAGCCTGGTTCTCTGGGTGAGCCCTTATACCTCGACGTTTGCAACCTGTTCACAGGCAAAGCAAACGCACCGAAGATTGTTGGCGGCCGCTACGGCTTAGGCTCAAAAGACACCACACCGACTCAGATCGTTGCAGTGTTCAACAACTTAGACGCTGAAAACGCCATCAACGGCTTCACCATCGGCATTGTGGACGATGTTACAAACCTGTCTCTGCCCATGCCCGAAAAAATCAACGCAGCTCCCGAGGGTGCGACGCGTTGTAAGTTCTGGGGCTTTGGTTCCGACGGTACCGTTGGCGCAAACAAAGACGCAATCAAAATCATCGGTGACAACACCGATTTGTATGCACAGGCTTACTTTGATTACGACTCCAAAAAATCCGGTGGTGT
>JAZNIA010000015.1:0-6790 GCA_045577195.1 Congzhengia sp. | reverse complement strand
CTGCGCCGATGGCCGCCATATAGTTTTCCACATTATGTTTGCCCGGAAGCTTAATATCCGATATTTTTAATATTTCCTCATCACCAAAATAAATTGCATCATTTTGTAAAAAAATCGAAGCCTTTCCCTGAGAGGAAAAGAATCGACACTCTCCTTTTGCCTCTTCCCCAACGGATTTGGTTACTTCATTTGCCAAATTTGCGACTAAAACATCTTCTTTGGTCTGATATAGCATAATGTTCTTTTTTGCATCAATATATTCCTGATAATCCTTATGCATATCCAGATGATTCGGTGTGATATTTGTCATCACTGCAATTGCAGGACTTTTTTTCATGGTATGCAGCTGAAAGCTGGAAAGCTCCAGCACAACATAATCTTCCCTTTCGATTTCCGCCACTTTGGAAAGGAGCGGCATACCGATATTTCCACCAAGATGTGTTTTATATCCTGCTAAAGTCAACATGTTATGAATCAGTGTCGTTGTGGTGGTTTTCCCGTCACTACCCGTCACAGCGATTATTTTTGCAGGGCAAAGATTAAAAAACACTTCCATTTCCGAGGTAACAACTGCTCCCCGCGCCGTTTCTCTTAAAAGCGCCGGATGGTCAAACCGCATACCCGGTGTTTTAAAAATCAAGCTGCCGGGAATTTCGTCTAAATAGTTTTCGCCCAAATAAAGCGTTACGCCTGCGTCTATTAGTTCCTGCGCAACATCGCCCAGCTGCGTTTTTGTTTTCTTGTCATGCGCCGTAACACAGGCACCGCTATCGAGTAAAAATTGAATCAGCGGCCGGTTGCTCACACCAATGCCAAGCACCGAAACCGTTTTGCCCTCAAGGGATTCTTGATAATTCTTTATTTTATTTTCCATAGAGTTGCCCTCTTTTCCAATCTCTTTTTTTATTATTTTACCATAAACGGAAAAAGATGTAAAGAAAATTATCGGTTGAAATCAGGTGTGTTCTTTGGTATAATCATATTAAGATGCAGAAGGGAGTTATTCATATGGACAATGAAATGTTAAAAAACCTGCTATGGCAGTTTACTGACCTTTGCACCACCGCAGGCATAAAAATTTTGATTGCTGTTTTGGTTTTGTTCATAGGGCTAAAGCTTACAAAAATATTTACAAGATTTTTTAAAAAAAACCGTGCAATGTCTAAAATGGACGTGAGTATAAAAGGTTTTTTGATGAACTTTTTAAACATCGCACTGAAAATTGTTGTAATCATCACAGCAGCCTCAATCATAGGACTACCCACCGCTTCTGTGATAACCGTCGTCGGCTCTGCCGGCGTTGCCATTGGTCTGGCGCTGCAGGGCAGCTTATCCAACATTGCGGGCGGTCTGATTCTGCTGCTTTTTAAACCCTTCCACGTGGGCGACACGATTTTGGTTGAGGGCGAAACCGGAACCGTTACGGAAATCGGCATTTTTTACACCAAAATTATCACGCCCGACAATCGGGACGTGATTTTTCCAAACGGTGTTGTTTCCAACGAGAAAATGGTGAACATTTCTGCCAATCGGACAAGGCGAGCAGACTTTTTGTATTCTGTTGGATACGATTCCGATATTGATCAAGTAAAGAAAATTTTAGAAGAATGCGTTAGAGAATGCGAATTCGTTTTAGATGATCCCCTACCTACCATCTTTTTATCTGAGCAGGCAGACAGTGCGCTGATATTCTCGGTTTATGCATGGTGCGAATGCGATTTGTATCTAAATCTGCGTTCTGACTTAACCGAACGCGTCAAAAAAGCGTTTGACGCGAATCATATCAAAATCCCCTATCCGCAACTGGATGTGCATATTGAAAAATAAGGTTTTTTGAAAATAAAATTAGATAACAAAAAAACACAAGCGACACACCATTTAGTGCGTCGCTTGTTTCGCATAGTTCTTTTTCTTTACATATTGTACATATGTCTTCCTATAATTTCATCTTGAACATGCGGTTCAAGTGCGACAAAATACGCTGATAATCCACAAATTCTCACAATTAAGTGTTTGTATTTCTCCGGTTCTACTTTTGCAGCCTTTAATTCTTCTACCGATACGGCATTTGGCTGAAGCGTAGGACAATTGTATTCGCCACAAGCTTGTATATATGCCGCAATTATCTCCCTTGAGAGTTTTTTACTCATCGGTAAACTAATGTCTAAAACTGCATTACCGCCTTTGAGTATGTCATACCCGACGTTTTTAATGGTATCCAAAGGTGAGATACAGTCTTTTAACTCCACAAGCTGAGACGGCGATATTCCCGCATTGATTAAATCCCCGTATCTTCTACCGTCCGGTGTTGCCTTCAAGGTTGTTGCAAACCATTGATAATAGTAGTAGGCAAACGAACTGATGATATACGTTCCTCCCTTTGTATTCTTTTTCTTGGAGATGACACGACTGATTTCTGCATAAAACTTCTTTGCCAAGATATCAACTTCTGCATGACCCAATCCATACTTCGGCAACTGCAAAACCAGTTGTCTTAAGTCTTCATGGCCGTCCCAGTTGCGATCAAGTATTTGAATCAGTTCTTCAAGTGTAACAATCTTTTTGTCAAATACAACATGCTTAATTGCATACAACGAATCTGCAAGCGTTCCGATTCCCGTCAAACAAAGCGATACAAAATTATATTTACTACCACCTGCTGAATAATCCGTTCCACTGTTGATACATCCCTTCTGTACTGACGAGAAAATAGGACACAAATACGCATCTTTACTTAATTCCATGACAAAGTTTTTATAATCAGTCATAATTGTAACGGCTCTGCAGAATGACTTTATAAAATCTGCAAAAAAAGTATCAAAGTCTGAAACGCTTGTATCCACCGCAGGAACAAAATCCTCGGAGTGACGGTCACTCTTCAGAAAGTATTGAAAAATTTTCATAATCGAAATATAGGTGTTGGCACCTTCGGTGTGTCCTGCGCCCTCAATCATCGTTTCCTGACACCCACCATTGACATAGCATCTTGCATCTTCTATATCAACGTTATTTTGAACCAATCCGCCAACCAATACCTCGTCATTAGACAATGCAAAATTATTGTCTCCGCTCAGCAATGCATCACCAATCAGCTCCAAATATTCCCGTGGTGTATTCTGAGAATATCGACAGTTCAGTTTTGGGTTTACAAGATGTAATTCCTGATGAATTTCAATAAACATTTTTGTAACCTGATTGAATACAACTTCGCCGTTTTCATCACATCCGCCAAGCTGAATACACGTACTGGATTCAGGCCATGCACTATCTTCCACGTTAAACTTGACATCTGTTAACAGCATCCATTTTGAAATAAGTTCTCTTGCTTTTTCCTCCGTGATGACGCCTGTTTCATGATCATGTTCGTATAGTTTGCCTAAAAGTTTGTCGACGTGTCCAAGATGTGACATCCCAATTCCTTCAACCGTGGCACAAACCTCTCTAATAAAAAGTAGTGTTGCCAAACCCTCGTAAAAAGTCGCAGGAGGATTTGCAGGGACATTTTTTGCTGCTTTTGCAATCATTTCGAGATTTTCCCGTTGTTTTTCGTTTGTACAGCCCTCCAGCATCTGCTCCGCTTTTTTCGAGAATTTGAGTGCTATCTCAATCATGATATTTAAACCGTGATGCATAACGGACAGATATTTATACTCTTTTGAATTCTGATCAAATGCATTCAGTTGATTTTCAATTTCTTTTTTTAAGCCATTAAATCCTACCTGAAATAGTTTTGTATAACCAAATGTATGGTGATCAATATCGAAGCACCCTGGTACGCTAAATAATCCAAGCCCCTCGTTTTCCGCGTCCTTATATGCATGATCCATCTGTTTTGATAAATATTGATACAAGGAATTATTTTCTGTTTTATGTCGGTTAAGAACTGTTCTAAAACAAGCTCCGGAAGCTGTAGAGGATGCACCCGCGTCATTTGGCGCTTTTAATCCCATTTCAAAGAAAAACGGACTTTCTGTAAAAAGAACAGGTTCAAAATTATCTGCAATAATATCATAAACGCCGCTCTTTAACTCTGCTGCATCTATATCAGGATTTTCACGTATTTTGTCTTCTAAATACGTTTTTGTTTTTTTGATTACTGCCCGATACCGTTTGTTCGCATCGCTGTCATTGTGAGTATTGTCTCCAATCATGTTTAACTGTTTATAATAACCCCTGATTTGATTTCTCAATTCACCTAACATATCAATACCCCCCTATAAAATATTAAAAATCATTTTCCTTGTTTTTATTATCACACGTTGACATTTTAAAGTCAATGATATATAATATGATTAAATTGATGTTTTGGACTTTTTTATAATTGTCATTTTGGAGGTTAATTATGAAAATCTTTTATACTGATATTAACAATTTGCAGTCTCCAAATTTCAATCTGGACAGACCCAACGGAACGGACAATTATCTTTTTGTGCTCTTTAAATCCGATTCATACGTCTACGTTGACGGTGAATATGTTAGGGTGGGGACCGGCAACGCTATCGTGTTTGACAAAAACAGTAAACACGAATACTTTCCTTCCGACAACGAAAACTTCTTACACGATTTTATGCACTTTGATTTTGAAACCGAGATGGAAAGAAACATTTTTTCAGACATTCCGATCAATCAGGTATTAAAGATTATATCTCCCGAACTGATTTCCGAAATCCTGCAAACAATTATAAATGAAAAAAATAATATCATGAAATATCAAACCGAAATTCTGTCAAACCTCGGTATTGTCTTCTTATACAAAATAAAGGGCATGCTTCAATTTGTCGAAAACAACATCAATAATCATGACATTTATCAGAAATTTAACAATCTCCGGCTTTCATTATATCAGTCACCGCAAAAAAAATGGAGTATTGAAGAGGCTGCAGCAAAAACATGTTTTAGCGTCTCATATTTCAAACACTTATACAAGAAAATCTTCAACATATCCTTTACGCAGGAGGTCATATCCGCAAGAATTGCAATGGCAGAATTACTATTGAAAAACACCAATTTAAGGGTATCTGAAATTGCCTCTGAATGCGGATACCAAAATGTAGAGCACTTTATAAGACAATTTAAAAAAGAAACAGACACAACGCCTGCGCAATTCAGAAATAAAACAAGCGTCAGCTAATATCTGCCTTTACGCCTGCGACAAGGCAATGCAATCAGGAAGGAAATCGTACAAAAAGCAGATGCTACTTTTAATGGTTAAAAATTATGCCCAATTTTATCTTTTTAAACTGGAAAGCATTACAAGTAACGCATGATGCGCACCTAATTTGAGCAATCCTGCTGAGAAAATAAAAAAATGAGAACCACGCTTTGCGTGGTTCCCATTTTTCTGGAAGAGCCGAACGATTTAGATGCCATTCGCTTTTATAAATCTACCTTAGGTAACAATTAAATATACAAACCGCAACGAAAATTCGTTACGGTTTGTAATACCCATATTAGTTATTCACAACAAGGATCTGCTTTCTTTTCAACCATTTTTTGAGTATTGTCAGGGTCAGTTTTATCTCCTAAACCCGTTGTTTCCGAAAAGACTACGTTAGATTTTACCATTTCAACTGCATCAGTTGGAACTATTATCTTTGCAGCTTTGCCATCAGACATAGCAACCAAAGCTTCATATTTTTTTAGTTCAAGAACTACAGCATCCACACCCGCTTCTTTTAGAGCCGCAAGACCATCTGCCTCTGCTTTTTTAGACAAATAGATTGCTTTTGCTTCACCCTCAGCCCTAGCAATTCTCGCATCTCTTTCACCTTCGGCTGCAAGTATCATCGCCTGCTTGTCTCCTTCTGCACGAGTTATAGCAGCCGCTTTATGCCCCTCAGCTTGAAGCATTGTTTCTCTCCTGTCACGTTCTGCTTTCATCTGCTTTTCCATTGCATTTTGAATTTCTGCTGGTGGAATAATATTTTTCAATTCAACTCTGCTTACCTTAATTCCCCATTTATCTGTTGCCTCATCCAATATAGATGTCATCTTTCCGTTAATTGTATCTCTCGACGTGAGTGTGCCATCAAGTTCCAATTCACCAACAATATTTCTCAAGGTTGTTGCTGCTAAATTTGATAAAGCAGAGATAGGATTAACCGCACCATAAGCATACAACTTCGCATCATAAATTGCATAATAGATTACAGTATCTATCTGCATAGTAACATTATCTTTTGTAATTACCGGTTGCGGGGGTGAGTCAAGTACTTGCTCTTGTAGCGTAACTTTTTTTGAAATTCTTTCTATAAACGGCACCTTAATATGAATTCCTGCGGACCATGTTGTTTTAT
Organism: Congzhengia sp.; assembly: GCA_045577195.1. Classification (GTDB taxonomy): domain Bacteria; phylum Bacillota; class Clostridia; order UBA1381; family UBA9506; genus Congzhengia. The sequence continues at coordinate 494 of JAZNIA010000015.1, read as the reverse complement.
ATTTTCCTAAAAACTCAATAACGAATTCATGAGCTTGAGGAACAATTTTAATGTTTGGTATTATTATAATTGCAATTACAACCAAAAAAACTATGATAAAAAAACCCATAATTTTTACCTCCATATTTTAAGATATATTAAGATTATAGTACAAAAAAGAAATATTAATCTTTTCTATACTTTTCACTTACAGTATAACAAAATAACATTGCTTTTGTCAAGATATTCATCGTTCCTTAATGTTGCGAAAGCAACACTTCATTAGCGAAGCAACCTCATAGCTGAAGGCAACTTAATGTTCCGCAGGAACGCTTCATTGAAAAAAGCGTACTGAAAATTCAGTACGCTTTTTCTGGAAGAGCCGAATGGTTTAGATGACAAGTTTATTAGTGAAATAGATACTGGCTACTATTTTACTATTTCATAACTAATAACATATGAACCAAGCATTGATGTTACTTCTCCCACTTTTACTGTTATTGTATCACCAACTT
>JAZNIA010000014.1:0-5795 GCA_045577195.1 Congzhengia sp. | reverse complement strand
CAACGTCACGAGATGTATTTGCACAAGGCGCAGTTCGCGCGGCGCAGTTTATGAACGGAAAACCCAAAGGCTTTTACTCGATGGACGATTTATTTGCCGCATTGGTATAATCTTAAACAAGGAAACGGAACAGTTTTTGACTGTTCCGTTTTTAAGTGCCTTGCTTTCCGATAAAATAACTGATATAATAAAAAAAACACATGCGAAAGGCGGCGACTTTATGCAATACGCAGTTGCAGACACCGGCTCAAACACCATACGTTTGGGAATTTATGACTACGAAAACGGTTCACTCGTCGAACGATACAATGAGGCAGTTTTTGCAAATCTGGCAGGACATATTCGTGAAAACAGGCTTTCTACTGAAGGAATTGATGTTGCAACAGATGCCATTTTAAAACATATCGAAACAACAAAAACGTTTTCCTGCCCGCTTCACGTATTTGCCACAGCGGCGATCCGGAACGCAGAAAATACCGAGGAAATCTGCGACGCAATCTTCTCGCGCACGGGTTGTACTGTTGACGTGTTAACCGGCAACGAAGAGGCTGTATTTAGTTTTTACGGCGCGAAAGAGGATTTTTCTGTAAAACGCGGCATTATGGCAGATGTTGGTGGCGGTAGCAGCGAAATTATTTTGTTTTCTGAATCAGCACCCGTTTCCTGCCACTCTCTGCCCTGGGGTTCCTTGAAAGCATTTCGCACCTTTGTGGAACAAGGACTCCCCACAATCGATCAGATTCACGCAATTCAAGACACGATTACCGCGCTCCTTTCTTCTTATCCTCCCTTTTGCGGTGCAAAAGAAGAAACGCTCTGTATTGTAGGTGGCGGAGTGCGTGCCTCGCAAAAGCTGGCGCAGGCACTTTTAGAGAACGCCTCCCTTTCTATTTCCTCTATCGATGCACTGCTGGATATGATAATAAAAAATCCCGTTTTTACAAGAAGTATAATCGAAAGAATTACGCCCAGACGGGCAGACACCATTGCCCCTGCTTTGGCAATCTACTCCGCTTGCGGTCACTTTTTTGGAGCAAGACATATCGCTGTTTCCGATAAGGGCATCAAAGAGGGATACATTTTAAAAAGGCTGATTGGAAGAGAATAATTCGTGTTTGCTAATTTTAATATAAATGTTACGCTTTTTTAATATCTCTATGGTACAATTATCATAGGAATATTAGATTTATAAATACGAACAAGGAGTTGATGTCGATGAAGCGGTTTATCACATTCGCTCAAATCCTGCTTCTTTCCTTTGTTTTGCTTTTGTCCGGCTGTGGCTGTGGCAAAACAACCAAAACCAACAATGATGACACCGGGACTTCCCCCTGCGTTTATTATATCAACGAAAGCGGTACGGATCTTGTTGCAGAGCCCATAACCCCACCTGAGACTGCCAGATCGAATCAGTTGGAGTTTATGATTGCGCAGCTTATCTCGCCACCCGCGGGGAAAATCAGTCCTCTGCCGGAGGGAACGACGCTAAATTCCGTCTCCATAAAGGATGACATCGCAGTAATTGACTTTTCTGCCGCATTTTCCCAAAGTGATAATGTAAAACAAACACTGGCACCTGCCGCTGTTGCACAAACGCTTTGCACACTGGATTTTATCTCCGGCGTACAGATTCTGGTAGACGGTACTGACGCAATTGGTGCAGACGGAAAGCCACTGGGTGTGATTCGCGAAAACGATTTGGTCATCAACAAAGGCAGCACACCGACGCAAGCACCGAAAACCACGTTGGTGTTGTATTTTAGCGACGAAAACAGCGAATTTTTAGTTGCCGAGCGTCGGAATATTGACATTTATGGCGGTGACACGGTAGAAAAGTTGATTGTAGAAGAACTTATTCTCGGTCCTACCGAGGGCGGAAATATAAAAACGATACCTGCTGAAACAAAAATTCTTTCCATTGAAACAAAGGATAAGGTTTGTTTTGTAAATCTTTCCAAAGAGTTTGTGGACAAGCATTCCGGCGGAACTACCAGTGAAATGCTAACGGTATATTCCATCGTAAACTCCTTAACAGAGCTTTCCACGGTTGAACGCGTTCAGTTCCTGATTGAGGGAGAAAAGCGCGAGGAGTTCATCAGCATGATCTTCAACGAACCAATTGTAAGAAACCCTTCTATGATAAAAAAATAAGCAAATGCGAAAAAGCGCCGCTCAATCGGCGCTTTTCGTACGATTTACATAAAATTATGAGGTTTAACATATGACGCGAACGATTTCTCAGATTTACAGACTCGGATTTATCATTTTCTATTTATGGACGACCTTTGAGCGTGCCGTTTTATCAACAGCAGGCTTTTGGTGCGCATTTTCAGACCTCGCGCAGCTTTCTGCAACCGTTTGTTTCGTTGCGGTTTTGGCTGTGTTTATCTGCTCTCTGCTTGGCAGAATCCCAACCGCAGTGCTAAAAATCAAAGCCGCTTGCACTGCAACGGCGCTTTTGGTTTTCATTTTGAATATATCCATCTTCTTTTTGCCAACCGCGGGCGGCTGGATTCTAAAGGTTCTGTTACCCACCATGATGATTTTAGACTGGCTGCTGTTTGATAAAAAAGGTAGTTTTCGCGTGTTCGACCCGTTGTTTTGGCTTTTGGCAATTTTACTGATTCTAGGCCTTTGCTCCTTGATTTTGCACGGCAGTCTTCATTTTCCCGCTCTTTTAGAACTTCTTGGCAGAAAAGAAAACCTGCTAACTACGCTGCTTGCACTGCTTGCGTCCGGCGCACTGATGTATGGATTGGATAAGCTGATTTCCGGAAAAGGTTGGTTTAATCCCTGGAATGTTTTCTGTCTTTTGTATCGGATCACGTTTTTGCTATTGATGGGATACGCGCTCTACGAAATTGCCGATGGCAAACTGGTCACCCTCTTTTTCTCCATGAAACGATTTGCCGTGCTGGCGGGATTTTTATGCTTTTTGTGTATTGCTGTAGTACTGATTTTTTGTTTGCTGCGCGCAAACAGCGGTCGTGCACGCTCACCGTTTCCACGCATCAAGGGTGTCTTTACATTACTTGCGCTTACTACAGTACTTGGATACCACTTTTTCGTAAAAGGCGGCATTGTGCTATCTTTCCCCTGGCAGATACTGCTCTATATAGGTCCCATCATGATGATTTTCGACTGGATTTTGTTTGACAGCAAAGGCAAATGCAAGCCTTATGATCCTCTATGGTGGGCACTGGTTCCCATGATCTACTTCGTTGTTCTTTCGCTTGCCAACACATTCTTTTTAGCGTACCCGTCGCTTTCGGCATATAGCATGGAGCTGTTTTTCTGTGGCGGTGTACTGATTCTGCTTGCGATTGGATACGGAATTTACCTGTTAGATTTGGCACTCAAACATAAATAATGTTAGAAAACACAAAAAGCGTGCATGGATTTCCATGCACGCTTTTTTATGTCGTTTCTTATTTAAAATATTTTACTGCTGCCTCGAACATACCCATTTCATATTCGCCGGGCACATTTTTGTAAAGACCTTCGCCAATACGTTCAGAGTGGCCCATCTTACCGAACACTCTGCCGTCCGGAGAGGTAATACCCTCAATAGCAAGTATCGAACCGTTGGGATTATAGAGAATGTCCTCTGTTGCATTGCCGTCAAGGTCAACATACTGCGTTGCAACCTGACCGTTTTCGATGAGTTTCTTCACCACGTCATCATTTGCTAAGAATCTGCCCTCACCGTGGGAAATGGCAACATTATAAATATCTCCAACGTTGGTATTTGCAAGCCAGGGAGACTTGTTGGACGCAATTCTTGTGCGAACAATTCTGGACTGATGACGGCTGATGGTGTTAAACGTCAGCGTCGGGCAATTCTCATCGGTATCAATGATTTCGCCGTAAGGCACCAAGCCCAGCTTAATCAGCGCCTGGAACCCGTTACAAATACCGCAAGCTAAACCGTCACGGTTTTTCAGCAGTTCGTGGATTTCGTCCTTAATCTTTCCATTTCTCATAAACGCCGTGATAAATTTACCGGAACCGTCAGGCTCGTCACCGCCGGAGAATCCGCCGGGAACAAATAACACCTGTGACTCGCGCAGTTTTTTTGCAAATTCCTCAGTAGATTCAGAAACTGCCTGCGGTGTAAGGTTACGGATCACAAAAATATCCGCTGTCGCTCCTGCAGTTTCGAGCGCCTTTGCCGTATCGTATTCACAGTTGGTACCGGGGAATACGGGAATCAGTACTTTCGGTTTTGCAACCTTAATCTTCGGCGCAACACGTGACTCTGCCATATAGGAAATGGTATCAAGTGTCCTTGTGCTTCCATTGGTTTTCGCAGGGAAAATCGGCTCTAACACGCTTTCGTAAGCACTTAGAAGTTCCTCGCCGCAAACCGCTTCAAACCCAAAGGAAATCTGGTACGCATGGGTCGTAAAGCCTAAAACTCTGCCGCAAGGCACGTCTTCAGACAGTTCCAGTACAAAAGCGCCATAGTTATATTTAAAGATTTTTTCCAACTTCACGCTACTTGCAAACTGAAAACCAATTTTATTGCCCATGCTCATTTTTAGAACTGCTTCAGCAATACCACCCATACCAAGGGTATAAGCAGAAACAACAATACCGCTTCTGATTAAGTCGCTCACGGTTTTAAAGTTTGCTTTCACGCTCTCTGCCTTGGGCAGACCGTTTTCATCATATTCCGGTTTTAATACAACCACCTTGTGGCCCGGCGCTTTAAACTCAGGAGAAATGATGTTTTTCTTGTTTTCTGTTGTAACTGCAAAGGATACCAGTGTAGGCGGAACATCAATGTCCTCAAAGCTGCCGCTCATAGAATCCTTTCCGCCGATAGCTCCAATTTCATAATCTAATTGCGCACGAAACGCACCCAAAAGTGCCGCCATGGGTTTTCCCCAACGTTTTGGATCCTTTAAAGGCTTTTCAAAATATTCCTGGAAAGTTAAATAAACGTCTTTAAATTCTGCGCCTGATGCAATAAGCTTACATACAGATTCTATCACTGCAAGATATGCGCTGTGATATGGGCTCTTTTCCGCAATGAAGGGATTGTAGCCCCACGCCATTAACGAGCAGGTATCGGTGTGTCTGCCTTCAACGGCAACCTTGTGTACCATACTCTGCGCTGGTGTGTATTGATATTTACCACCAAAGGGCATCAGTACCGTGTTGGCGCCGATGGTGGAGTCAAAACGTTCAGAGAGTCCACGCTTGGAGCAGATGTTTAAGTCCTTGGCTAACGCCATGATACTATCCGTAAAGTTACCTTTGTAGAATGCAGTCGCATATTCCTGCGGTGCTGCCGGCGCAATATCAATGTGCTTTTCTGCACCGTTGGAATTTAAAAATTCTCTTGAAATGTCTACAATCTTCTTTCCGTTCCAGTTCAGCACCAGTCTCGGTTCCTCTGTTACGGTTGCAACCAGTGTAGCTTCTAAGTTTTCTTCGTTTGCAAGCGCGATAAATTTTTCAGCATCCTCTCGCGCTACAACCACTGCCATACGTTCCTGAGACTCACTGATTGCAAGTTCTGTACCGTCTAACCCGTCATACTTTTTGGGAACTTTATTTAAATCGACCAAAAGACCGTCTGCCAGTTCCCCGATTGCAACAGACACGCCGCCGGCACCAAAGTCATTACAACGTTTGATGAGCAAAGATGCCTCTTTGTTTCTAAAGAGTCTTTGCAGTTTTCTTTCTTCCGGCGCATTTCCTTTCTGCACTTCTGCGCCGCAGGTTTCCACGGAGTGCACATCATGCGCTTTAGAAGAACCGGTGGCGCCGCCGATGCCGTCGCGTCC
>JAZNIA010000013.1:0-4502 GCA_045577195.1 Congzhengia sp. | reverse complement strand
GTACGTGTGTCCATTGTGCATGAATTCTGTAAGCTCGAACATGTCCTTCAACGCCCCCATCGTGTTAAAGTATACACCCTCCAGTTTCGTGTCTTTGGAGTCATAAATCGGAATTGCGTTTACAATCTGAATATGCGAAATCATGTCACCAACTGGAATTTTGGTTAGGCTCCTGCGTGTTGTATTTATGAGATAAAGCATAGATGGTTGCGAGCTCGCTTCTGTTGATGTTGTTGATAGCGTTTGAATGGATCCCCCCGTCGAATACGCGCTTTCGTAAAAGCAACATACTTCACCCAAATTATTTTTTGAAATACAGCAAATTGGGTAAAATGTAGAGTTTGAAAGTGTTTTATAGCATAAAGCTACAAAATTATCAGATACAAAAACGCAATTTATCCCCCTTGCATTGGCTGCATTTGCCGCCGTGCCGTCAAAAAAAATAGTTCTAGTGCTTGACGAGCTTGGTATGCGGATAGCAACCCACGTGGTATCATCGCCTGTGTTTTTACACGCAATCGTTTCGTTTACCTGATCGTATGTGTACTCGTCGAAAAAATCCGATGCGTACTGCGTTAAAACGCTTACCAGCTCCGCGCCTTGTGCCGCGCCAGCAGGGTTTTGAATAGCAATTTCAATCATACATGTGCCTCCTCACTTTCAGATATCGTGCTATATGCGCCGTTTATACCAGCTTCCCCTGCGTTTCCACGCATAATCGGGATAATTATGCCGTGTGGAATAACACCAGTTTCAGGCTGTGGCACGCCATCGATTGCGAATTTCGCCTTAACCAGCCCACAATAGTTTTCATCCTGCCGCGTGTCTCTGAAAGACGCGATTGATGTGCCTGCTGCCTCGATGCCCACAACGGCTATGGCAATCTCATACACCTCTTCTGTGCGCTCTAGCTCCGGAGCGTGTGGCGTCCCTGCCGGTGTACCTGCCTTCACACCTAGCGTGATGCTGCGGGCGGGCGTGCTGTTGTCGAATCGGAGCGTAATCAAATCGATACGCGGATAATCCGGCGACGCAGCGCCTATCTGTACTGTGGTTACATCATCCAGACGGAAATAATGCGCTTTGACGAGAGCATTTCCCGGCTGCACTGTCACCGCCATTTCATCCTCAACAGGCGCACAAAGCAACGCATTCTCCGGCAAACTCAGGACGCCGTCCGTGAAGAAAAGCCCGTAAAAGTGGGAAAAATCGTCTGAAGAGTACAGCCTATCATCGTCGATGCTGTCAAAAAATCCACTAGCTTGCATGTGCTCATCCCCTTCCATGTCAATTTTTGTAAAGGCTACGGACACGGAATCCAGGAATTGCATAGTATCCGGACGCATCTTCCGTTTCCGCCACCTCAGCCACGGTTGCGTCTCCTGTGATGCCGTAGTTGTTTCCGACTGTGACAATGTCGCCAACGTCATAGTCATCGCGGTATTTCCACTGCGCCCACGATACTTCCGTCTCAAACGTTTCCTCCGCCTTCGCTGCTTGTACAGCGTCCTGAGCAGTAGAGCCCAGCAGTGTTATATAGGATGTATCCCCAACGGTGTTAGAGGATAAGCTGTGCCCGTCAATGAAAATTTCTTTGTTCAGCAGCCCCGCATTTACGCGGGTTGAGGACGCAAAAACCGTGTCAATTCTGTCACTGCCCGCGCCTTCTCCGCCGATCAATGCACTATTAAAATAGGTGCTGGTATTATAGGTGTAAGAGGTATTTGCAAATTCGGCAAAATTAGTATTGAAGACGATCTGCTGCGTGTTTTGCTGGTTTATCGTCCTGTCCACGCCGCGATAGCAAGAGAAGTACGCGCGGCTGAGACTGCTGACAAATCTGAATTTGAAACCAAAATCGTTTGATTTTGCGATTTCTTCCGTCAATTCCAGCAGGTTACGCCCGTACAGCTGTGCGCTGGTATCAGCCCCACCCATACGCGTGTAGCCGTCAAAATCCATGAAGTTTATAAACCGGTATCTATAGTTTGCAATGTGCTCGCTGTCACTATTAAAATACCAGTAATTCAGGATATTTTCTTTCAGTGCCGTATAAATGACATTGTCCGGCTTTCCGTGCAAGGTGTATTTCTGCATGAACACACGCCGTCCGAGGGCGGCTTCCAGAGAATCCCCCGACAAGGTGAGAAAATCGCCATTGTCGGGGGAAGTTTCCAGTTTCACACAATCAACCAGCATGGCAGTGCCGTCTTCCACGTCCAGCCGACGTACTAAAACAGTATTGTTTTTAACAAGATTGAAGAGCTCGTCCGATGCCTGAATTTTCAAAACAAAATCACCGGGAGAATCGTACCGTCTGCACCACACTGCGCTGTCAAACGTATCGACGACGGCAAAGGTGTCGAAATAGGGCTGTTCAGTTAAATAATTCTCTCCCGGTACGTATCGCATGATTTCAAATAACATAATCAAACCCCCGCCCAAAGCTGTGATGCCGTGAATTCGCCGTGCAAGTATTCCTGATTACCTGTCGCCGTCACTTCTAGAATATTAACGCCCGGTTGTAATTTGAAGAATTTTCCAGAGAATGCGTACAGAATCGGGACGTCCGTATCAAAATTTACAGTCGCGTACAGGTTGCCCGTTTCTGTTGATATAGATATAGGCTGCGTGAAATAGCTAAACATCAAATCGGGAAATTCAAAGTATTCCCCCGTGGTTGTGTTTGTTACGCGAATACCAGTAACCGCTCCGAGCCCAGTGTTTATCTGTGCGTCCGTCCATCCCCTGATGTCTGTCACACCATCTGTTGGCATGATAAACTGTTCGCGTGTTAACGTTTCAATTGGTTCGTCGGTGAAGAGATACACAAAATCAGTGGGATAGGTTCCACCTTCTCCGTATGTCTCTGTTGCTGATACAACCTCAACAATTGTATACTGTTCACCGTTTGGAAACAGCTGGGACAATGTTGCCTCTTCCCACGTTTTAAACATCCGGATTTTTCCGATATTACTGTCAAACGTGTCAACGATGTCAGGGCGGTATCGTGTAAAATTGTTATAGCCAACCGTTACATCCTGCCGGTGAATAATGCGCTCCGCCGTCACCGTTTCGTCACCATAGATAGCCGCCTGCAGGTTGCCCTCGTTGTAAACCGCCGGGTATTCGTCTGTATATTTTACTGAAATATAGTCATTCCCGCCCTGTGTAATAACCTCCCAATTCCACCGTGTATCTGGTACAGCATGGACGGTTTCCGGGTTAATTTCTCCGTTAAACCGCATTGCTCCCGTTAACTGTACGTCGATGTATGAGCTGCCGTCGTACCATGACGGTTTTGTAATCAAAAATCCGTCGCTGTGGTACAAGGGCATGAATTGTGAGCACGACTGCCAGCCGGAAAGGTATTCCCGAGATTCGCTGCCCTGATATTGCTCCCGTGTCTGTACGCTAATCGTGTCGCCTGCCCGTGCTTCGTGCGTCAAGGATAGCATCAAATCTCTAGGACGTCCGGACGATGCCTCGTAATTTATCCAATAGCGGTCATATTCTGTTGACTGCATCAACGTGCCGTTTTTATAGACGCGCATAAATCTGTCGCCGTCTGGATACCAGTCCGTCGGGAACGGGACATAGATTTGATAGAAATTAGGATTGTACTGCATGATTCGCGCAATACACGTTTGCTCCTCCAGAATTGCTGCGTCAATCGTCAATTTACAGTTGAAGCCAACAGCAGCATCGCCTCGATTCTGCATTCTGCACACCGGATTATCATACCTGACGGAAATCGTTTCTCCCTGTTCCGGAAAGCCTTCGGGGAATTTGAACGTTGCAAGGCTGTAAGATGTCTGCCCCACGATGGTGCTGAAATCATGCCAATAGGCGTCGGGGCAAAGAATGGAAATCTGCGCGATTTCATGCTTTACGAAAATCGGGACATCAATGTTCTCAACGTAACCCTCGGTATATACGTGCCGCTCCTTGCATTTGTACATAACCTTGACTTTTGATTTTGCCGGGAGCATTTTATACAGATCATGCCGCCGTGTTTCGATGTTATACCCCACGAAATGTACAGTAATAACGATGTTTCTCGTATTCAGATGGGCGGAGTTGTACCGCCCACCGTCAACGTTTACAGCCGGGGAAATGTTAATGTTATTTACAGGATAGCCTAAACCCTCAACCTCTGAAACAATAAATTTGTCCTGCTGATGGGTAAGCTCGTAGGTTTCACCGCGATCGTTCTGCACCCATAAACTAAACACTATTAAACGCCCCCCTGCGATTTAACCAGCCTGAGCATATTCCGGGACTGTCTCCAGATTTCATACGTAGACAAAGCCTTCGGGCTTGTGTTGTTCTGGGTGAAATTGATGGTTGTACCCTGATTCGTGATATTGTTGATTGCCTGCGGTGCTGCCTGTACATTCATGCTGCGGATTTCCTGTGCCAGCATTCCGGCAATTTCCCGCAGACCGGCTTTATTCTGCTCCAGCGGGATAATAGCTTCCTTGAAGTCGGAGGCCAAGCGG
>JAZNIA010000012.1:0-10257 GCA_045577195.1 Congzhengia sp. | reverse complement strand
ATACATGCCAACCTTCCTAAACACGAACGATAATATGTTGTTCTTTGTCGCGCAAAACCGAATAGAATTTGCAAATTATTATGCAGCCTACACTTCAGGCTCCGAAGATGTAACGTCTCCCCCAACATCGCTTTATTCTATGAACCTGGAGACAGGAAAAATTGAACCCTTGATTACCGGTGATGTTGCACTGTTTAACGTGAGCAATGACGATATTGTGGCTTTCCTCGGCTCACAAGGATTGTGCAAGGTAAAAACAGACGGAACAGGTTTTGAGGCGTTGCAGGTTGTTGATTCTGCTACGGGAACAGACGCAGAAAGCGCAATTTTGACAGAAGAATAAAAAATTTAAATGTATAAACCGGAATGTACGGGACAAACTGTTATTGACCTCACAAAATACAGTACATCTTCGTGATGTAGTCCCCCTTTTTCTAAACAAAAACGGGATTGCCGTAAGGCAGTCCCGTTTTTGTCATTCAGTCGCCATATATCACTGTTGTGAATATTGCATTTGAATTACGCTTTAAATCTAAAAATTTTAGTGCTTGCCAAACCATTTCCGCCGCTTGTGCACGGGAAATCTGTTCATTTGGTCGAAGTGTATTGTCCTCATAGCCTTGGATAATTCCGTAGGCTTCTAAGTTTCTCACGGATTGCATTGCCCAGTCAGGAATTGCGTCTTTGTCATGGAATTCCGCCTCATCTACGCCATATGAATCCAAACGGAGCGCATAGTCAATAATGGTTATTGCCTCTGCTCTGGAAATAGAATCATAAGGATTAAAATATAAGCGTCCGTCTTTTCCCTGTGAGCCGCGAATTACCTCATATTCTTTCGCGGCAACGCCAACACGCATAACGTAAGACGGAACGTCTTTATCGGAAAACGGGTTGTCTGATAAGCTGTCCTTTGGATCAACACCAAAAATAGAATTTACCATCAAAACAAATTCAAATCGTGTAATTTTTTCGTCCGGTCGGAAATAAAAATGATTTCCGTAATCTTCCCCGATCACATAACCGCGAGATGCAAGCATTCCAGCAGAATATGCACCCCAATGTGTCAGCATATCTTCATAACGAAGAGGTTTTAAACCACCATTATCTACGTCTGCCTTCGTAGGATTTATATTCTGTTGTTTTACATGGGGCGTAATATTTGTATCTGTTTTTTCTTCCTGCTTTGGTGTTTCTTCTGGTTGCACCTGAGGTGCCTGCTCTAAAGTTTCAGTTTCTGGAAGAATTGTAGATGGTGTTTCAACACCGGAACCAATCGTAATAACTACTGCACCCGGATACGGTGACTGTGCAGAACTGTAAATTGCAGTCCATGTGAATATGGCTTCCCCTTCATAACCTACGGTCGGCACAAATGTTAAGCCGTTTAAATCGGATACAGACACGGTATTGCCTTTGTTTACAATGTTTCCATTTAGTTTCAGGTTTCCTGCCTGCTTGTTGGTTACTTGTGTAAATTTTACAGACACCAACTCCTGTCCCTCCGGTGCGTTTGCGCTTTCTATAAAATCATTACTACTAAAAAAAAGTGTTGTATCCCGCGGTGTGGATTTTGTAAAATCATTTGCAATCAGCGTCTGTGCAAATGTATTTGTTTGCAAAAAACAAAGCTGAAAAACAAAAACTGTTAAAATAGAAATCGAAAGTTTTTTCATTCTATTCACCTCCAAAAAAAATTCAAAATATCGTGACGGATATTTTATATACTTACTTTTTGCAGGTGAAAAAAAACTATGCTCGATATATTTTAACAGTTCTGTGAAATTTTATTTTAAATTTAATATTTTATACGCATTTTGCCAAAATATTTTTTCGTACTCATCATCTGTCAAATTTAGTTTTTTCATGCATTCAAATTCAAAAACATGATTGGACAAAGGATAATCTGTGCCAAATAAAACCTTGTCTACACCGTGTGCACGAATTATATCCGCCGTTTCTTCCGGTTTCATGAACCGAATGGAGCTTGATGTATCAAAATATACGTTTTTGCCCACTAAGAATCTTTTTGCATCTTCCCATTCGCTATATCCGCCCATGTGCGCTGCAACAAATGTTACTTGCGGTAATTCTCTCATTACGTTCCAAAGACGCTCCGGCGATGTATCCGATACATTTTTGTCGCCCATGTGTATCAAAATTGGAAAACGGCTCCCAATTTTTTCGTACATTTGCATTGCTTTGTCATCATCAATTTTAAAGCCTTGAAAAATTGGGTGAAATTTAATGCCGACAAGCCCCAACGCTTCCATTCGGTCGAGTTCTTCATCAATGCCATCAAACTCACAATGCAACGTACCAAAACCGACAATAAGTTCACTGATGAGACTGGAAACATAATCGTTAATCATCTGCACTTGTTTCGGTTTTGTTGCTGTAGCGCATACAACCAATTTATCAATGTGGTTTGCTTTGGCGCTTTCTATTAAATGGAAAAGACGACCATCTGTTGCTGGCTTGATACCGTAATACGTATATAAATTTTCTGTTGCTTTTGCGGCAATTTTTTCATCAAATGCATGTGCATGAAAATCCACTATTTTTTTAGGCACTGTATACTCACTCCTAAAGTTAACAGGCGCTGACCGTTTGGCAGCGCCTGCGTATGTATTTTGCGAAAACAATTATCTCTGTACTCTACCCGAGCCGTCGCCGCCTACCAGATTATCCACATCACTGCGGGAAACAAGGTTGAAGTCACCGGGAATTGTATGCTTCAGCGCAGAAGCCGCAACACCGTATTCTAATGCATCTTTGAAGTTTTTGCCGTCAAGGAAACCGCAAATTACGCCGCCGGCAAAACTATCACCACCGCCTACGCGGTCAACAATCGGGCAAACTCTATATTCTTTCGAGTGATAGAATTCCTTAGTGTCGCGGGAATAGATACATGCAGACCAGCCGTTATCGGAAGCGGAATGGCTCACGCGCAAGGAGCTGATTACATATTCAAAATTAAATTTTTCTACCATCTGTTCAAAAATATCCTGATAACCAGCAAGCTCTAAATCGCCGCTTGTAACGTCTGTGTTGCCGGGTTTAAAGCCAAGTACTTTTTCTGCGTCTTCTTCATTGCCGATGCAAATATCAACATACTGCATCAGGTTTGTCATAATCTTTTGTGCTTTTTCGCTGGACCAAAGCTTTTTTCTGAAGTTTAGATCAACAGAAACTTTCACACCCTTTGCCTTTGCCGCTTTGAGTGCAAGCTCGGTAAGCTCTGCAGCCGCATCGGATACAGCAGGTGTAATCCCGGTAAAGTGAAACCAGTCAGCACCTTCGAAAATTGCATCAAAATCAAAATCCTCAGCAGTTGCTGTGGAAATCGAAGAATGTGCGCGGTCATAAACCACGTTGGAAGCTCTCATGGAAGCGCCCGTTTCTAAGAAATAGATACCAAGCCTTTCGCCGCCGCGAGCAATATTTTTTGTGCAAACGTTCATCTTGCGAAGCGCCGCAACAGCAGCTTCACCAATCGGGTTTTCGGGAACTTTGGTTACAAATTCTGCATCGTGACCATAGTTTGCCAAAGATACTGCAACGTTTGCTTCTCCACCGCCGTAACAAACGTCAAACTCGTCTGCCTGAATGAATTTTTCATTTCCGGGAGTGGATAATCTGAGCATGATTTCGCCCATTGTTACTACTTTTGCCATTTTATTCACCTCAAAATAGTTTAATTTGATTATTTGCCTCTTGCTTCTTTGATTTTCTGAATAAATTCACGACCAGTTTTTGTAATCTGTGCATAATCACCAGTTTTTGCGCCTGCGGTCAATGAGCTTCCGGCGCCAACTGCTACTGCACCGTTTTTAATCCATTCGCCAACATTATTCACATCTACACCGCCGGTAGGCATAAGTTTTGCGTGCGGAATAGGACCATTGATGGATTTAATGATTTTCGGCCCAAATGCTTCGCCGGGAAATACTTTAATAATATCCGCACCTGCTTCCATAGCCTCAACAACCTCTTTGATGGTCATTGCACCAGGCATACAGGGAACTCTGTAACGGTTACAAAGTTTAACGGTTTTTTCTTTAAAATAAGGACTTACGATATACTGTGCACCGGAAAGAATTGCGATTCTTGCGGTTTCAGGGTCTAAAACAGTGCCTGCACCGAGAATAATTTCCTCAGGTGTATATCTTTTTGCTAATTCCTCAATTACATTGTGCGCACCGGGAACGGTAAATGTAAGCTCGATTGCAGCAACACCGCCCTCGATACATGCATCCGTAATACGCATCGCCTGCTCAGCGTCTGTTGCTCTTACAACTGCAACAATACCGGCATCGCAAATTCTGGTAATTACTTTCTCTTTATCCATGTTTGTCACTCCTTGCAAATTTATGTAATTTCAAATTACATCCAAATTATATTTTATCACTCGACTTTTTAAAAGTCAATACGGATTTTACCTTTTTCGCTAACTGTATCGATATAACATATAAAAAGAGCGTATACAAAATGTATACGCTCTTTTTATATTTCTTTTGTGTTTTATTAATTTGTCAATTGTAGATTTACTCTGCTACCGATTCTGCTTCAGGTGTTATCTGCGCAGAGGGCGAAGCATCAGAAACCGAGTTTGGCGTCTCGTTTGCCTGCGCCGTGGGTGCAGCAGGAGTGGCGGATTCAGCTTTTGTTGACGGCGTTGTACCTGTTTTGGGGATTTCCGTTGTTTGAGCGGGTGCCTCAGTGTTGGTCGCTGCCGAGTCTGCATCGTTTGCGCCGCATCCGGTAAAACAAATTGCAGCCAAAACACAGCTGAGGATTCCAAACATAAGCTTGCATTTCATCCTGTTTCCTCCTCATAAATCTTCAATTTTATTTTTAACAGACAAATCTGTCTATTAAACCAGAATTATTTAGAAAGGTTTGCTTTTAAGGTTTCGAGTTCTGCCTTAATTTCAGCAGGAAGCTTATTGCCAAACTGAGCAAAATATTCTTCTTGATCTGCAACATCTTCCAGCCAAACTGCTTTATCAACTGTAAGAAGCTCTTCCATTGTCGCTTCGTCGATATCAAGGTCTGTTGTATCGATATCACCCTTCTTGGGCAGGTAACCGATTGCGCTCTCTACAGCATCCTTTTTACCATCGCATCTGTCGAGAATCCAGAGAAGAACGCGCATATTGTCGCCAAATCCGGGCCACATGAAATTGCCGTCTTCATCCTGTCTAAACCAGTTAACATGGAAAATTTTGGGAGCTTTATCAGCATCCATCTTTTTGCCCATTTCAATCCAATGCGCAAAATAGTCAGCCATATTGTAACCAACAAAGGGTTTCATAGCCATAGGGTCGCGTCTTACAACACCAACTGCGCCTGCAGCAGCAGCTGTGGTTTCGGAAGCCATGGTAGCACCAACGAATACACCGTGTTGCCAATCTCTTGCCTGATATACCAGCGGAGCGGTTTTGGCACGTCTGCCACCAAATACGATTGCAGATACAGGAACACCCTGGGGATTCTCAAATTCAGAAGAAATGCAGGGGCAGTTTGCCGCAGGAGCGGTAAATCTGGAGTTGGGATGTGCAAGTTTACCTTCAAACGTTTTACCGTTCACGAGCTTACCCGTCCATTCGGTGCAATCTTCAGGCGGATTCTTATCTAAGCCTTCCCACCAAACGGTGTTGTCTGCATTATTGATTGCAACATTTGTGAAGATGGTGTTCTTCTTGGTGGATTCTAATGCGTTGAAGTTTGTTTTAACGCTTGTTCCAGGAGCAACACCAAAGAAACCGGATTCCGGATTGATTGCATAGAGTCTTCCGTCTGGACCGATTCTGAGCCATGCAATATCATCACCAACTGTCCAAACCTTGTAGCCTTGTTCTTTTAAGTATTCAGGCGGAATCAACATTGCTAAGTTTGTTTTTCCGCAAGCAGACGGGAATGCTGCACAGATGTACTTCACTTCACCCTGGGGGTTTTCCAGTCCTAAGATAAGCATGTGTTCAGCCATCCAGCCTTCATTCTTGCCAAGGTAGGAAGCAATACGCAGAGCAAAGCATTTTTTGCCCAGAAGAACGTTTCCGCCGTACGCAGAGTTGATGGACCAGATTGTTGAATCCTGCGGGAAGTGTACGATATATCTTTCTTCGGGGTTTACATCCTTTTTCGCGTGCAAGCACTTAACGAAATCGGGATTGTCTCCCAACTGGTCAATTACTTTCTTGCCGATTCTTGTCATAATAGCCATATTCAGAACAACGTAGATACTGTCTGTAAGCTCGATGCCGATTTTGGAGAACGGCGAACCGACAGGACCCATGGAATAAGGAATTACATACATGGTTCTACCCTTCATGGAACCTGCATAAAGAGCCTTTAATTTTTCATACATTTCTTCGGGAGCCATCCAGTTGTTAACTGGACCAGCTTCTTCCTCAGTCGGTGTGCAGATAAAGGTTCTATCCTCCACACGAGCAACGTCGTTTTCTGCTGTTCTATGGTAGTAGCAACCGGGAAGTTTTTCCTGATTCAGTTTAATCATCTCACCCGTTGCAACAGCTTCTGCTCTGAGTGTTTCCAACTGCTCGTCAGAACCGTCAATCCAGATAACCTCGTCAGGTGTTGTCAAGGCTTTCATTTCTTCGAGCCAACTGAGTACTGTTTTGTTATTTGTCATTTCTAATCTCCTTTTTCGTGTGTGCTTCACTACTTCCATTCCTATGTATCTAAAGAAGAAAATATCACACATATTTTATTCTCATATTATTATACACTATTTTTTGCTAAAATAATAGACCTTTGTTAAAAAAACAACTCGTTTTATTTTACAAATTTCGACGAACTATTTTGTTTGATATTTGTGAAAATTGTACCAACGTGAGTGCTTCGCCACGAATGTTCTCTAAAATACCAAGTTCATTTAAGATACCACGTAGCATCTCTTTATCTGCACCAATTGCCCGATTTTGGGAAACGCAGTTCAAAAACGTTTTTCGGCGCATTAGAAAGGCTGCTTTTATCAATGCAAAAAAATGCGATTGATCCATAACTTCTACCGGAGGTTTTGTTCTTGGCAATAGCTTAATAACCGACGACCAAACCTTCGGCGCGGGCACAAATGCTTCCGGCGGAACGTCTAACACGCTTTCTGTTTCACAGCAGTAAGATACGCTGTAAGTAATTGCACCGCAATGCTTTCCGCCCGGCTCAGCAACAAGACGCTGCGCAACTTCTTTTTGTACCATAATAACCAGACTATCAAACCCCGGGTTTTCCTCCAAAAGCTTCATGACAATTGGTGTCGTAATATAATAAGGTAAATTCGCTACAACCTTTACAGGTCCTTCTTGAAACTCTGTTTCAAATAATTCCTTTAATGAAATATCTAAAATATCACCATGGACAATTTTTACATTACCATATTCTGATAAATTTTCTGCCAGTAAAGGCAATAATCCTGTGTCAATTTCTACAGCAACTACTTTTTTCGCCAACGGAGCTATTTTTTTCGTCAATGCGCCGGCGCCGGGGCCAATTTCCAATACATTGGTTGACTCATCAATTTCTGCTGCATCTACAATCCCATCAAGCACAGATTCATCTGTTAAAAAGTTTTGCCCCAGCGCTTTGTTAAATTTAAGACCATGCTCTGACATCTGGCTGCGGACAGACTTTTTTCCGTTTGATTTTGCCACAACTTCACCTCGTTTCATCTTTTGCAATATACTCATATTATAACACAGAATAACAGCATTTTCCATTATTTCCTGAAAATTCATAATTCGTTAAAAAGCGCGACATACTTAGGAAAAGTCAAATACTGCCCTTCCATCCTGCAATTTTAATTTTGCATCAAAGGATTTTCCGTTTTTCGGTGATACAAAGCCTTGTATTAGGTAAGTGGTACCATCTAGAAGGAGTTTTCGCATATTTGAAAGGGATATGACACGGCCACAAATCACTCCGTTGACAGAAAATTTACATCCGTCCTTGTATCCACTGCATCCGTATCCAAAACTTGTTCTTCGTACCTCTTTTCCACACAAGGGGCAAACTCCTACTACATCGCCGATAAATCCATCGTCTGTGTCACGTTCAGGTGACAATTGTTTTTTGTAAAACACATCTTGTATTTCCTGTTTTGCCAGATACACACTGTCTTTTATTGTGAACTCTCCGCGAAATACCTTTTTCAGTGCTTTGCCCAGTTCTGCGGTTTTATACTTATCCATACTAATGCCCATTCTAAGAAGTGCCTCTATTAAAAATTCACCATCTTTTAAAATTGTGTATGTATCTTTTTTTAATAAAATATATCCGCTTTTCCTGGCATTGTCAATGATGCCGGTTCTGGTTGCCTCCGTACCAAGCTCTAACCCCTCAAACATTGCGCGATATTCTTCTGTATCATCCTCTATCCGTGCATTTGCCTTTTCCTCGCGAAACGGATTTTTGAGATAATTGTTCAGTGTCTCAATGCTGTAATGCTTCGGAGGACTGGTTTCTTTTTCAACGGATTTGAAATCAGTAGAAACAATATCCCCTTTTTGCAGTTTAGGCAATATTTTATTTTTCTTCCCGTAATCATCATATTTTGTCCATCCCGGCTCCGTAATCACTGTTCCTTTTAACGTAAATTCTTCAATGTTACCAACAGAAATTTTGATTTCTGTTTTTTCTGCAACGCATTCTTCGGCACAAAAAACAGCCACAAAACGACGCATAATTGTACTGTAAACACGGTATTCGTTTTCTGACAACTGGTCTTTTTGGGGTATTTTTGTTGTTGGAGTGAGTGCGGAATGGGATTCAATTTTACTATCATCAAAAATAGATTTGTGAAACCTGAATTTCACAGAATATCCAATGGATTCCACTACTTTTAGAATTTTCTTTACTTTGTCCTGTTCTGCTTCTGCAAGGTACTCTGAGTTTGTTCTTGGGTATGTAACATATCCCTTTTCGTAAAGTCCCTGCACAGTAGAAAGGCTTTCCTCCATGGACATTTTATATTTTTTACCCAATACGTTCTGCAATTTTGTTAATGAATACAGCTTTCCGGGATTTAAGGAATCTTTTTTTCGTTTTACTGCAGTTACGAGCGCTTGCTCGGCGTTGTAACGTGCACAAAGCGCGTTGGCGTCTGCTAATTTTTCTTTCGAAAACTTTTCTTTGGAGACAAGCTCTATTTCCTCACCGTTTATTTGTGCCTTACTTACGATGGCATAGTAAATTTCCGGAACAAAGTTTTTAATTAACATATCGCGGTCATAAATCGCTTTTACAATCGGTACAATCACACGGCCAACACGAAGTAGTTTTCCACTTTTGAGTGTTGCATATCGCGTCAGGTTTACCCCATAAAGCCAGTCAATATATGTACGAGCATATCCTTCGTTTGCAAGATCGTCATATTCCGATTCATCTTTTAAATCTGCTAAACCTTCACGGATGGTTTCTGGTGTTTGGTCCGGAAGCCAAAGACGTTTCTGCGCTTTTTGACTTTTTAAAGCCTTGTCTACGCAAATGCGAATGATAATTTCACCCTCACGGTCAGAGTCACCTGCATTAACAATCGTATCCACATCTTCACGGTTGCACAAAGTTGCAATTGTTTCAAACTGCGCTCGTACGCCGCTATCTGTCTGTTTATTTGCATCTTTTCTCAGCTCAAATTCAAACCGCTCCGGAAAGCAAGGCAGATTATCGATTGTCCATCTTGTTTTTTCTTCGGTTGGATTTGTATAGTATTCCACGTCAACAAGCGAAAACAAGTGACCAAACGCCCAAGTAACAATATAGCCATTGCCTTCCATATAACCATTTTTTCTTTGCATTCCGCCAATCGCGGAAGATATATTTCTAGCTAAGCTTGGTTTTTCAGCAATGATTAAAATCATTTTTATTCCTCATTCTTTTAAAATGGAAAAAGGTGAAAGAGCACGATGCCCTTTCACCTTAACAATCACGAAGATTATTTCAGCGCATCTTTGAGCGCTTTACCTGCTTTGAAAGCAGGTGCTTTAGAAGCTGCAATTTTAATTGCTTCGCCTGTCTGGGGATTTTTGCCCATTCTTTCGGCACGTTCTCTAACTTCAAATGTGCCGAAACCAACTAAAGCTACTTTATCGTTCGCCTTCAATGCTTCTGCGATTGCTTCAACCATTGCACATACTGCAGCATCAGAATTTTTCTTAGAAAGACCTGTTTTCTCAGCTACTGCTGCAATCAATTCACTTTTGTTCATGTTTTTCACCTCGTTTTTTTACAAGTTGA
>JAZNIA010000011.1:0-2961 GCA_045577195.1 Congzhengia sp. | reverse complement strand
AAGTACTTCAAGAACACAACACAGGGCATGGTAGGAGATTTCTCCTCCATGCTCAATCTTTTTCTGCTCTTTACTGATAAATTTCTTCTCCTGCGTTTCTTGCGTCCCTGGGTCATTCCACAATTATTGCAGAAGAGCCCGTTTTTGACTATCGCCGCCTGTCTCGGCGTAGGCTTGCCGAAGCCGGAGGACTCCAAAGGACTAGGGGTGCGGCAGAGCTTTTTCTCTTTCGCCATCTGGACATTCCACAATATTAGACGAAGAACCAAGAATCTTCAACTTTCATAAAGTGCATTTTTTTCACTTTATTGTTCTTTTTTGCACATGACAACAAAAAAAGAGCAAAAAGACATATTGACAATTGTCAAAATGTCCGCATAATATCGCTTGTCATGAGCTCTGTTTTATTTCTATGCACGGGTAATTCCTGCCGCAGCCAGATGGCTGAGGCTTGGGGACGATGCCTATTCCCCGACGGGTGGAAGGTGGCATCTGCCGGGATAGAAAAACATGGCTTGAATGCGCTCATGCTCGCCGTTATGGACGAGGTCGGGATGGACATGAGCAAGCATTTTTCTAAAACGGTTGACGAGTTGCCGACCGACATTCAATGGGACTTGGTCGTGACGGTCTGCGACCGCGCCGCTGCTGCTTGCCCCTATTACCCTGGGGGAAAACTCATTCACGTTCCTTTTGATGACCCTCCTGCATTGGCAAATGGTTTGCCTGAAGCGAAGGCTCTGACCATATACCGCCGCGTACGCGATGAAATACGCGCAGAAATCGAGAACTTAGCAAAACACTTACAGTAATATCCCCATGGATTGTAACTGCAACAACACAGAAAAAGTAAGTCTGTCGCACGAAGCTGCGGCGGCGGTTTTTAAGGCTCTCGGTCACCCGGTTCGCTTGCATATCGTCAGAATGCTGCTGGCGGGAGAGCGATGTGTCTGTGAGTTACACAAGGGTACGGAGCGCGATTTATCCACGATTTCCAGCCATCTCAATATACTCAAGAATGCCGGGGTGGTCACAGCCGAACAAAGAGGAAAGAACATCTATTATCGTCTGGCTATTCCCTGTCTTTCTACTGTCTTAAATTGCCTTGTCGACTGATGAAAAATAACCCAATCAAGACTTTTTATGCTGTCGTTTTTAGATTTGCCCAAATATAAACACAATACAAACAATGAAACCAATACACATCACAATCTATGGTCCGGGGTGTACGCGCTGCACAACCTTAGTCCGTCATGCAGAAGAAGCAGTGCGCACGCTTCCGGGAAGTTTCGAAATAGAGAAAATATCGAATCCGCTGGAGATAGCAGAAGCCGGTATATTTAACACCCCTGCGATTGCAGTCAACGGAACAGTTGTCCAGCAGGGAAAGGTGCTATCCGTGGAACAACTCAGAGAACTGATACAGGATTCGCTTGCTCATGAGCAGGCATCTACAGCGAGCGAAAAAGAGCATGCCGCCACATGTTCATGTGGTTGCGGATGCCAACGAGCAGATAGCAACAGCAAATCCCCCGCAGACCGGGAAAGTAAAACGAAAAGCCAACCTGGCAAAGGGTTGAAAACGGCTTTTCTTCTCATCGGCTTCGGAGCATTGGCAGTTGCCGCGCTCAAACAAATACAACAGGAAGCCCCGGTTGAACCGGTAAGCACACCCACACCGGTTGTGGCAGATAATTCGGCAGAGCTTGTGTATTTCACCTTCGGAAAACGCTGCCCGACATGTAGGAGAATGGAGCAATGGGCTAGGGATGTTGCCATAGAGATGGGGATAGCATTTGTACAGAAAGAAGCGGATGCAGCCCAGGTTAATCTCTATGGTCTCACGACGAAAAGCCTCATATTGCGCAATGGGCAGAATGGGAAAGGATGGGAGAAGCTGTCACGCATCTGGGAATTGAACCAAGACGAAACAGCTTACAAACAATATGTAAGAGAACAAATTAACGCTTATATATCGAGATGAGTATACTTTATCTGGTACTTGCCGGAATGGCGGCTGCTATTGCACCATGTCCGTTAGCGTCGAATCTGGCAGCTATCGGCTATATGAGCCGGCATGTGGGCTCACATCATCGAGCCCTGATGGCGGCGGGGCTTTATACTTTGGGGCGCATTTGCTCATATGTTGCAGTAGGTCTGCTCATAAGCCAAGGATTGGCCGGTGCCCCTGCTGTATCACTCTGGCTCCAGGAGAGCCTGCCTTTGTACATGGGTCCCATACTCATCGTCTCCGGTCTCGTTGTGCTGGAGTGCGTCCGAATCCCCTCCATTGGTCGCCATCCCGGCAAGAAAGTCACTCACAAACTCGCAAACAGTGGCTTATGGGGCAGCTTTATGCTGGGGCTGCTCTTTGCGTTGGCTTTGTGCCCTCCCAGCGCGGCACTCTTTTTTGGAACCGCTCTGCCGATTGCCATCCAAAGCGGCACATGGGCTTGGGTGGCTATAGCACTGTTTGGAGCAGGAACATCGGTACCGGTAGCGGCATTCGCCCTATTGCTGATTACAGGAGCCGAAAAAGCAGCAGGAGTCCTGCGTTGCCTTCCGGCGATTCAGCGATGGGGGAAGCTTCTTGCCGGAAGCAGTCTTTTCCTTCTCGGAATGTGGATAACAATAACTGAACTCATCATTTGATACATGAAAAATAAATCAGAACTAAAATCCTTGTTGTGGATGGTTGTCATCTATACTGCCATCTTTTTTCTTCCCTTGAATCATCAGGCATTCCGAACATCGCTACTTGCTACACTGGATCTGGCGAAATGGTATGCGCAGGAGCATGTCATCTTGTGTCTGCTGCCTGCCTTTTTCATAGCCGGAATCATAGCGGTATTCATCAGTAAGGATTCGGTACTGAGGTATCTGGGAGCCCATGCACCGCGATGGCTTTCATACAGCGTTGCGGCTATATCGGGCGGCATTCTCGCCGTTTGCTCCTGCACG
>JAZNIA010000010.1:0-8147 GCA_045577195.1 Congzhengia sp. | reverse complement strand
AAAGACTATGCGGGACTTGACAGAATGGTTACCGCACTTAAAAGAGGATAAATTCATGAAGAGAAAGACATTCAAAACCGCAAGAAGACGTCGCAGACAACAATCCGTGATTCTTGTCTGTGCGATTGTTGTATTAGTTGTTACAACAAGTATTGGAATCACAAGATTTACTGCCCTTCTAGACAACAGCCGCGATGCGCAGGTTTTAAAACGTGTTTCAGATATTAAGGATCCAAATGAGCTGACATTGCTTATGGTTGGAGATAATCTTTTGCATATGCCTTTAGTCAGCAATGCGAAGCTCGAGGACGAAAGCTACAACTTCGATTTTCTTTATGAAAATATGAAGCATTATTTTCAAAGTGCAGATTTGTCTATCATTGTGCAGGAAACAATTTTGGGTGGTGAATCTTTCGGATATTCCGGCTACCCGCTTTTTAACTCACCACAAGAAGTTGGTGATGCTATTTCTAAATCAGGGTTTGACATTGTGCTCCATGCAACAAATCACACCTTGGACAAGGGCGCAAAAGGAATTGAAAACACAATAGAATACTGGAAAAACCATCCGGAAATCAATGTGCTTGGCATCAACGAATCCATGGACGACTATAACACCATTCGCTACGTTGAAAAAAACGGAATTAAGCTTGCACTTTTAAATTATACCGACAGCACAAACGGAAATCCCGTTCCTGAAAATAAGTCATATCTAATCAATACGGTTCAGGAAGAAAAAATCCAAAGTGATTTACAAGTTGCAGAAGAAAATGCAGATTTTACCGTTGTATTTATGCACTGGGGAACCGAATACAGCTTATCTGCCGACGAGGGACAAAAAAATTTGGCACAGATGATGTGCATGTACGGTGCTGACTTAATCATGGGTTCTCACCCGCACGTGATTGAACCCGTTGAATGGATTGAAACAGAAAACGGCAATAAAGCTTTGGTTTATTACTCCCTTGGAAATTATGTGTCGCGGCAAAAGGAAGCGGCGAATTTGTTGGGGGCATTGGCAGAAGTAAAAATCTGCGAAAACGAATACGGTGAAACATACATCGGTTCCGCATCTATTATGCCGATTGTGACGCACTATAACCAAAATTCACGTGGATTCTGCGTGTATCCATTAAAAGATTACACCGACGAGCTTGCAGCTGAGCACGGCGTAGCACAGTATGACGGAAAAGTTAGCAAAGAGCGGTTTGATAAAATATTTAACCAGGTTTTTGAAGGAAACACAGCCGTTACGGTTATTCACTAAAATAAGAGATGGATACAATAAATATTGTATCCATCTCTTTTAATTTCCAAGCTTTTTCTTTCTGTTCTTTATAATCAGGACAACGCCTGAAATCACACATGCCAGCGCCAACAGCTGTGAAACACGAAAATCACCGATGTATAGGCTATCTGTTCTTAAGCCCTCAATCCAGAAGCGTCCCAAACCGTATAGCGTGATATAGCTTAAAAACACTTCTCCACTGAATGTCATCTTTTTTCTCCGGCATACGAGCAAAATAAATACACCAAGATTCCACAATGATTCATAAAGAAATGTCGGGTGTACACATATGCCCTGTTCAATCAGATACATACGCCAAGGAAGCTCTGTAATGCCACCATGTGCTTCTGCGTTGACAAAGTTTCCCCACCTGCCGATAATCTGACCGATTAAAAGACCAAATGCACCTAAATCAAATACTTTTGGAATTGAGAGTTTTTTTGCTCTACAATAAATGTATGTAGAGAGACAGGCGCCGATGACTGCACCGTATATGGCAATGCCACCCTCCCATATTTTAAAAACATCCCAAAAATTATCTTTGTAGCTTGCCCATTCAAAAATAACATAATAGAGTCTTGCGCAGATAATTGCCGATGGAAGACCAAACAAAAGAATATCTAAAAGATGGTCTACTGTTAAGTCATACTCCTTTGCAACACGTGCACAAAATAAATATGCTGCTAAAATTCCCAAGGCAATAATTACGCCGTACCAATGAACCGTAATTGTACCAAATAGTTCAAAGGAGTCTTTTATCGTAAGTGGACCAAGCCCCAGCCCGGGAAAGGAAATATGATGTGTCATAATGCGCACCCCTTATTGATTGATAGGTTCGATCACAGAAAGAACTGCCAAATCTTCATGAAAGCCTTTCTGTAGACGGTGGTTAATGTCTTCGATTGATACTGTTTCAATTACATCAATATAATCAAACAAGCCGACGTTATTAAAGGTATTTGCCAGAAAACCATGCGCAACCGAGCTGATGTTATCAAACATGGAAACAAATCTTCCGAAAAACGACTTTTTTAAACGCTGAAAATCAGACTCACAGATACCTGTTTTCTTCAGGTTCTCAATTCCTTCCAAAACAATCTCGCGCACCTTTTCCGGATGATTGCTTTCGCCGGAAATTGCTGTAAAGCCATAGTCCTTTTCACATTCAATTTCTTGATTTAAAAATCCCATGATTAATCCATCATTATAAAGCTTATGATAAATTTCACTTGTTTTTCCGAACGCAAGCTCCATAATTACGGAAAATTCTATATTTTTTTTGAGTAGCTTTACGCCGTCATAACCCGTATCTGTATCCTTGAAGCCAAGCATAAACATTGGAACGGAAATATCCAATGACTGTTTAACAGTGTTTGATACAACATGGTTTGGCTCAACGTCATAATCACAAACAGGTATTTTTGGCAGGATTTCGTAGTTTGTAATCATTTTTTCGACACAATTACCAACCTGATCCGGCGTAACATCGCCAATTACAAACAGCACCATGTTAGACATATTGTAAAAGTTGCGATAACATTTGTATAAAAGTTCTTTGTTAATTTTCGCAATTGACTCTACAGAACCTGCAATATCGCGATTAACAGGATGGTTTACATACATTGCCTCTAAAAAGTTCATCATGCAACGCCAATCCGGATCATCGTCATACATTTTGATTTCCTGACCTATAATTCCCTGCTCTTTTGCAACATTTTCATCCGTAAAATATGGTTTACTTACAAAATCAAGCAAAATTTCGAGATTTTCAATCAAATTCGCCGTGCATTCAAAAAGGTACCCGGTCATATTAAAACTTGTATATGCGTTTGCATTTGCGCCAAATTTGGCATAGTCGGCAAAAACGTTTCCACCGTCCGGCTGTTCAAACATTTTATGCTCCAGAAAATGGGCAATGCCGTCAGGTAAAACGGTAACATATTCATCATCCGGCGCAGTAAATTTATTGTCTATAGAACCAAAATGTGTTCCGATAACCGCGTAGCTTTTGCTGTATCCCTTTTTGGGCATAACATAAACTTTTAAGCCACTTTTATGCGCTCCGCTAAATAGCGTTTCGTTTAATCGTTCACAATAGGTTTTTGTAAATTCCATCACTGCACCTCGCTTTCTTTTCCTGTGAGGAAATAGATCATTTCAAGCTGAATGTTCTGCGCAATTTCAATGACTTCTTCCCGCGTCACGTTTTGAATTTTTTCGATAAACTGATTTAAATTCACAGTCTGCCCCGTAATTGTCTGTCCAAGATAATAATCCGTCAAATAGCCGATGCTGTCTCCTATTGTACGAAGTGAATTCACAATATTTTTTACAGCTGCGTCAAACTCAACGTCTGTGAATTTGCCTTGTTTCATCAAATCTACCTGAGCAAAAATTTCATCCAGTGCCTTTTGCTTGTTGGCATGTTCAATGCCGGCAGAAATGATCATCAAGCCCTTAAAGCGCTCAAGTTTAGAACCTGCATAATACGCCAGGCTTAGTTTTTCACGCACTTCATTAAAAAGCTTGCAGTGTGCACCACCGCCCAGGATTCCATTATAAACCATAAGCTTATAATAATCGTCACTGGTAGGCGCAACGTTTGTTTTATAGCCCAGACATAGCTTTGCTTGTGTCACATCAAACCGCTGTGTTACTTCCTTGCTGCCAATACTCTTATCATAAAGCTTCGGAATCGGATGGGTATGATTTTTAGGAGAAATTGACGCAAATCGCTCCTGCGCATAAGCACATATTTTACTGATGTCTGCATTTCCGGTTACAAAAATATCAATTGGACCGTTTTGGAGTAAATGCAGATAAAATGCATACAAGCTTTCTTCCGTAATCTCCTGAACCGCCTCGGCGCTTCCCAGCTCATGCACGGAATATACATCATCTTCACACATACTTTCAATCAATCTCCACACAGAGTATGCTCTCTTTTCGTTGACCAATGCCTGTATGTCATTGATCAGATTTACCTTTTCCTGACTGACATATGTCTTAGAAAAAGCGTCGTTTTCTGTTAGGGGATCTAAGAGCATATCAAATAAAAATTCCAGAACTGCATCAAAACACGATTCGCCCTGCGGCAGATAAGAATCGTCTAATGTTGCAACAGAAAAGCTTAAAATCTGGTCAATGCCTTTTCTTTTAATATCTGTTGTAAAAGATGCACCGTATAAATTCTGCAAATGCTTGGAAATTGCCGTTTCATCCGGATATTTGCGGCAGCCTCGCTGCATAACATCGGCTAAAAGTGCGCATTTAGACGCAGTTTCTTTTTTTAATTCGTTGTGGATATTGATACTAATATATGTTTTTTTGAATTTATCCGCGGGAATATAATATAAATTTAACCCGGGTTTTAAATTAAAGCATTTTACGCTGTTCATACGGTCTCTCCTTGTTTAATGATTGTTGATTGTCTCTGCATAAATTTCCCGTTTGGAAACGCCTCTGTCCTGTGCAACCTTTTTCATGGCTTCCTTTTTGTCCAAACCGGATGCTATATAATAATTAATATGCTCCAAAACTGACATATTATCAAAAAACGATGTATTCTCTTCCGCTTTTGCACCCTCAATTATTAAGACAAATTCTCCCTTTGGCGGAACTTCCTCGAAATGCGCAATTGCACCGCAAATGGTGGTATATAAAAATTCTTCGTATTTTTTTGTCAGTTCTCGCGCAACGGTCATTCTGCGGTCACCAAAAGCTTTGTACATATCCTGTAAAGTATTTTTCAATTTATGGGGCGCTTCATAGAAAATCAATGTATAGGGACTTGCCTTTACAGACTCTAAATGCTCCATTCTGCTCTTTTTATTGACACTTAAAAATCCCTCAAAGGAAAAACGTGCCGTTGGTAATGCCGAACAAATTAGAGCGTTGATTCCGGCAACTGCGCCCGGTACGGGAATGACCCGAATATGCTCTTGTGCGCACAGACGGACAATATCTTCGCCCGGATCTGATATTGCAGGTGTTCCTGCATCAGAAACAAGTGCAGCATTTTTTCCTTCTTTCAGCTTTTGAATGATTTTTTCACCACGTTCACGAATGTTATGTTCGTAGTAGCTGATCAGGGGTTTATGGATGTCAAAATGGTTTAAAAGCTTTAATGTGTGCCTTGTGTCCTCGGCAGCAATAAAATCCACCTCGTTTAAAACACGAACTGCACGATATGTAATATCTTCTAAATTTCCAATCGGGGTTGCAACAAGATATAATACACCGTATTCCATTTCTCCGGTTTCCTCCGTTATTCGTTTACATATAGCGGTTTGGTAACGATAAGACCGCTCTTTCTGTCTTTTTGTCCTTCTACTAAAATTAAAGACGGTTCGCTCATGGGAGTTGCACTGACCCATGTGAGCCGTTTTGGTTCTAATTTATATTGTCGCATGAAAACAAATACGTCCGCCATTCGTTCTGCACGATGTACCAGATAAAAACGTCCGCCGCTTTTGAGTAAATACGCAGCAGAACGCACGACATCTTCTAATGTGCATAAAATTTCGTGTCTGGCAATTCGAACGCTTTCGGACTCATTCATTTTACCGGTTCCCGGCACCATATAAGGGGGATTGCAGGTTACAACATCATAGCTTCCGCTGCTAAAACATTTTTTAACCTGATTCAAATCATCACATACAACCTTTATTCGCTCAGATAACTGATTTAATTCAATCGAACGATGCATCAAATCGCACATTTCCTGCTGAATTTCCAGAGCCGTAAAATCCATACAACGCGTTTTTTTGCAGAGCAAAATTGGAATAATACCTGTTCCGCTGCACAAATCAATGGCTTTCTCTTTCGGTTTCACGGCGGAAAAATCAGCAAGCACAGCAGCGTCCGTACCGTAGCAAAATTTTTCTTTATCCTGAATGATGCGGAAACCTTCGCCAAGCTCCTCGATGCATTCCGTTTTTCCAAGCTCCATAAGTCTGTTTCCTCTCACTTAAATTTCGTGTCTTCCTTCTAGAGCACGCGTAATGGTAATTTCGTCAGCATATTCGAGTTCTCCGCCGACGGGAAGCCCGTGTGCAATCCGCGTCACCTTGACGCCAAGCGGCTTAAACAGCTTTGAAATATACATCGCAGTTGCTTCGCCCTCAATGGTGGGATTGGTTGCCATAATAATCTCACGCACTTGATCCGCTTCTGTGCGCATCAAAAGCTCTTTAATTTTTATATCGTTTGGGCCAATACCGTCCATCGGTGAAATAACCCCATGTAACACATGATAAACGCCGGAAAACTCTTTCGTTTTCTCCATTGCAAGAATATCTTTTGGATTTTCTACCACGCAAATCAAACTGTGGTCTCGTTTTACATCTGTGCATATGCCGCAAGGTGTTTTGTCAGTTAGTGACTGGCACACGGGACAAAAGGTAATCTTTTCTTTTGCTGCAAGCAATGCTTTTGCAAACTCCTCCACATTTGTTTTCGGCTGTTTTAAAACATGAAATGCCAAACGCTCTGCAGAACGTTTTCCAATACCGGGAAGCTTTGCAAATTCCTCTATCAATTTTGCAATCGGAAGTGCATACATAAGCTATCTCCTTTTCTAATTCATTATAACGGCGCCGTATTCTTTTGCCGTAATCTCACCATATTCATCGGAGCGCACGCCTACCCGTCCGGGATAAAGTTTTACAGCACGCTCTAATATATCAATGTCTTTTACCTTAAAGCAAACCGGAGGCAGACCGGAATCGAGTAACCGTTTTATGATCTCGTCCACTTCTGTTTCCTTGGTACATTTTTCCAGATCCATTTCGAGTAAATTCTTATTTTTGCCAATTACGCGGTTTTCGAAATCCATGATATACATCTCATTTTTTCCGCAAATAGCATGAACTGTTGGAAAATCAGGCATAAACGGTTCTAATTGCCAAAGCGCTTTGGCAATCTGTGCAGTATATCTTGCATCTGTTCCTTTACCGCCGCCAAACATCACGCATTTTTGGTTTACAAAATCATGTGCATACTCGCTGTACTCTATAGGTGAAATAAATTCATTTGCACCGGGAAACGCAAACAGAGGAACGGAAGAAAATTCTTTCATGTCCAGAATAATATCAAGTGCCAAATCACAATTCTCCGCCATAACACCCAGTGCACTGATGCCCAAACTCTGCAGGGAAATAACGGCTTTTGTAACATCAAATCCGTCAGATAACTTCATGTCTTCTTCAAAATCCAACAATACACATATCGGCAAATCACACACTTCACGAACGGCATATGTTGCATATTTTGCTTCTGCCAAAGTGGTAAATCCCATTAAAAACATCATAGCACAAGGGGCATTTTCATATAAAAACGATGCCTCTGACTTGATTTTTTCATAAAAAGTATCATAAGAAGATGTGCCGCCCGAAAACAGGGTTTTTTCCTGCGGCTGGAAAATCGCACCACATACAAAAGCTTTATCGGATGCAGCCTTTTGCGTGTTCTGAACGGCTTCTTTTTTATCCTGCATATTCTCGTACAAATATGTCGGCGCAATCAAACAATTCGCTCCAGCTTCCAGGTGTGCACAAAAGGTTTGATATATATCTACATTTTTTTCAAAAATTGCAGCCGGAAGCAAGACGTTGCTTTTTGTGATCTGCTTAAATTGTTCTCTTGTGATTGTACTCCCCTCCCCGTTTGCTACTGATTCACCATTTCGTCTATTTTTGTTATGACATTATTAAAATTCTTCTTGGATGTAACACTGTTTCCCTTCCCGTCAACAGTTACGCGGTAGTTCCGTTCATCAATCGGTAAAAAGGCTACGGTTACAACAGAACCGTCTTTTTTATGATACTTAAACTCTGCTTCTGCTTCAATAGACGGAACA
>JAZNIA010000009.1:0-26194 GCA_045577195.1 Congzhengia sp. | reverse complement strand
TCATCATATGAACCGTAATTTAGCTGAAAATCAAGACCTCTGTCATAAATCAATCCATCATAAGCCTCTGTTTTTGCGGATATTGTATTCATCACGTTTTCAGGCATACTTGCATCATAATCTGCATATCCCATTTGGTCCAACCATTCATAGTTCTTACTACCTAAAGTAACCGTGCTTGTCTGCGGTTCCCAATCAACCTCTTTATCAAAAGCGTTTGCGATTGCTCTTACGGGCAGGTATGTTGTTCCGTTGTAGATAAACGGCTCAACTGCATTGCCGTTGACATCCGTCGGCTGATATTCCTTGCCGTCAATTAAAATTTTAATGTTATCATAAATAACATTTATCGTTTCCGATGCTTGTTTGGCAAACACCACACCACCTGTCAGCAATGTTACAAGCAGTGCACCTGCAATGAATCCTTGTACTCTTTTTTTCATTTCTTGTTCCTCCTACTTATGATAGTTATTTTTTAAGTACGATGTTAGTAAAACAGCTATTCCGATAATCAAAACAGCAACGCCTACAATCAAAAAAGTACGCGCTGATTCCAGTTCTGTACGGTAATAATACCAAGCCTGAATCTCTGAAGATTTTAAAATGTACGTTTGGGCGTTGACAAATGTTATCAGTCCTCCGATACATGTTATGATCCATCCTAACAGCTTCATCAACATATCCTCCTTTTTCTTTTATATCCGTTTGGATATATTTTTGTATTATTATAGCATGCTAATGTTAAAATGTCAATATATCCAAATAGATATTTTAGGAGTTTTGAAATTGGCTTATTATAAAAGATTAAGAGATTTGCGCGAGGATCATAATTATACCCAAAAACAAATCGCAGATTTACTCTACACAACACAACCGCAGTATTACAGATACGAAAGCGGACTCCGCGATCTTCCGTGTGAATTGGTGATTATGTTAGCGAAAGTATATAACGTTTCTATCGATTACATTCTTGGATTAACGGATGAGTTAAGACCTTATAAATAATATGCCTTTACCAAAGCAAAAACCAAACCGAAGAAAAGGGTATGATAATTGCATACCGGAAGCACATTTTATAACAAAAGAAGGTCGCAGTAGATTCTACTGCGACCTTCTTTTGTATTATTGCTGATATGGATAATTTTGATTACTTTGACTACTTTGGCTATACTGCCCGTTTTGGTTCTGGGAATGAAACGGTTCCTGCGGCGGTGCGGGTGGCGTTTGCGGCGCGCGCGGCGGAGTGGGTTTTTGCTCGTTCTTGCCGCGGTTTAGCACCACTATCATCAGCACGGCAACGGTGATCACCAAAAAGATGGCAACGCCAATCATAATCAGCACAAGCGCATTGCCGCCTAGAATCGGTTCTCCCTCAATGGAAATTTTGCCAACCTCTTTGTCCGGCTGTTCCTTCTCTTTATAAAAGTCCGGTGAAACGGTCTGAACCAGTGGCGTCGGAATCGGTTCTACCGTTTGCACAGGCGCCTGTGTTGAGAGCGGTTCTGCCTGCAAGCCGTTATAGGAAACCCAGCCAATGCTGCCGTTATAGGCTACCAGTCCCCAGCCTCTATCCGTCCGTCTGGTAACGGTTACCTGCGCGCCGTTGGGAATCGTGGTGATGATGTTATCATATTCCGTGGTTGGCTCTTTGCGCAAGTTCATGTACCCGCCGTTTCCGCTAATATAGGACACCTGCGACGTTGCCTTTCCGGCGTTGTCACGGGCACTGCTGTAGGTAGATTTCGTGCCGGGCAGATAAATCCAGCCGGCAGCACAGTTGTTGCCGTAGAAAAAGTGTCCGTAGCCCCAGTTGCCGTCCTCATTTAAGATTTGAACCGCTGCGCAATCGGGCAGCTCGTATAAAATATCATCGTCGGTTGACGGGCCGTCCCGCATGTTTAAGAATCCGTCCGTGGTGCAGACATACACCGTGTAAAGATAATCGACGCCATTGGCTGCCGCCTGAAACGGAATACTAAAAAGTGTCAGCAAAAACAGCACCAAAAGACCAAGGCTCACTCTTTTTTTCATTTTTCTTTCCTCCTGTATCAAATCAGCTTTTGTATTTGTAATATGCATAAAACGCCCACGTAGGACGCAATATTTAAAACCAGGGACAAAAGAAACGGGCGCTTTAACGCACACAAACGGTACACAAAGCCCTCAATGCCCGTTACCAAAAGCTCCAGCACCAGCAAAAGCTTTTGCGCAATTCCATAGATTCCAAAAAAGGGAATCAGGGAAAGCAAAAATACCAGGGGCGGATTTGTTGCACAATTGATCAGCCCGACGGTTACAAGGTCGCGCTTATGCCGAACACCCATCAGCCGCGCAGCTAAAATCTCAAATACGAGGGTAAGAAGCAGGCTGACAACAAGCCTTATCACAATGGTTTTCAAAACCCATGCCTCCTTACTTATGATAGCTTTCGCCCGCGTTGATTTTAAAGGCGCGGTAGATTTGTTCTAAAAGCACCACGCGCATGAGCTGGTGGGGAAACGTCATTTTAGAAAAGGATAGCCTGACGCGGCTCATTTTTTTAATTTCCTCCGAAAGCCCTAAGCTTCCGCCGATGACAAAGGTGAAGCTATTTGCCCCGTCTAAACAGGCAGACCCGATAAACTCTGCCAAATCCTCGCTGGGCATCTGCTTGCCCTCCACGCAAAGGGAGATGAGTACATCGGTATGCTTGATGGCGTTTTTTATTTTCTCGCCCTCTTTTTTTAAAATCTGCGCTGTTTCGCTCTCGCTTGGACGGTCGCTCATCGCCTCGTCCGCCACCTCGAAAATCTTTAGCTTACAAAAGCGGGACAGCCGTTTTTCGTACTCGGCACAAGCCTTTTTAAAAAAATCCTCTTTGATTTTCCCAACTGCAATGATATTGATGTTCATTTATCTGCCTCAATCCATGTTTTCGGAATGACGTTTAGCGCCACGTCGCCGCCCACGGAAAACCCGTGCTCCATCAGCGCCGTGCTCACGCATTGGTACGCCAGCTCCGGTAAATTATTGTGCTCCGACAAATGGCCCAACCAAAAAGCTTTTGTGCCGCCCTTTGCCAGCTCCACGCAAAGAGAGGCGCAGCAATCGTTAGAAAGATGCCCGCCGTCGCCTAAAATCCGCCTTTTTAAGGGGAAGGGATAGGGTCCGTTTTTGAGCATATCTAAATCGTGATTGGACTCAACAATTACCGTTTCGCAACCG
This sequence comes from Congzhengia sp., assembly GCA_045577195.1. Classification (GTDB taxonomy): domain Bacteria; phylum Bacillota; class Clostridia; order UBA1381; family UBA9506; genus Congzhengia. The sequence goes on along the minus strand of JAZNIA010000009.1, from coordinate 22,990 downwards.
GTTAAGTTTTCTAAAATCTCCTCCGAAACGTAGCCCGAATCGGTGGCGATACCGAACCTGGATTCTGCGTCTGCCACCGTATAGCTCACAGCGCCCTCTACGTCATGCGGAATAGAGAAACTGTGCACGCAAAGCTTGCCCAGCACAATATCATCCCCCGGCGAAATTACACGCATATTCTCTTTTTTCACCGCGCCGATTTGCCTTGCGCCGCATCGAAAGGTTTCCTCCGTTGCATACAAAGGCAGGTTAAATCTACGGGATAAAACCCCCGCCGCGGCAATGTGGTCTAAATGCGCATGGGTTAAAAAGACAGCGCAAAGCTGCTCCCCCGTTTTCCCCAAACGGGACAAGCACCGTTCGATATAACTGCCCGCAGCACCACAATCAATTAAAATGTTGGTCTCGTCGTCGGTCACGTAAGTTGCGTTCCCCGATGAACTGCTAAGAAGTGGTTGAAACTTTATCATAAATACTCCAAATCGCTTTGTTTATACAATTCTATTATACTATGAACCGCCCGTCAAAAGCAAGTTAAATTCGCTCCTTTTCCGACTTTTTTTGCGGGAAAACCGATTTTTACCTTGACAAAAATGTTATTTTGTACTAAAATATAAATGAGGGATATTGTATTTACCGGCGGTTTTATACAGGAAAACCGCAAGGAGGGGTATCGGAAATGGAATATAATATAGGGGATAAAATTGTTTATCCGATGCACGGCGCCGGCGTAATCGAAGCGATTGAAGAGCGCGAGATTATGGGCGCAAAGCAGACATACTATATTATGCGTATACCGATCGGCGACATGAAAGTGATGATCCCGACGCGCAACGCAGAAGAAATCGGAATTCGTGACGTGATTGACAAAGACGAGGCAGACCGCGTGATTGCAAGCTTTAAAACCTGCACCACGGAGATGGACTCGAACTGGAACAAGCGCTACCGCGAGAATGTTGCCCGCATCAAAAGCGGTAACATATATGAAGTTGTGCGAGTGGTAAAGAATCTGATGTATCGCGAAAAAAGCCGTGGACTTTCCACTGGTGAGCGCAAAATGCTCAATGGAGCAAAGCAGATTTTAGTCAGTGAACTGGTGATTGCAAAATCCGTCAAGCAAAGCGAAGTAGAAAACATCATGAACGAAATTGTCAGCGCAGAGCTCGCTTAAATTTGTATTTTTGGAGGTGCTATCCCCCATGGCAAACAAATTACAGGTTAAAATCTGCGGTCAGGAATATACGTTGGTTTCTGACGAGAGCCGCGAATATATGCTGGAAATGGCAGATTACATAAACCATAAAATGACCGAGGTCCAGACGCGAAACAATCGACTGAGCACGTCGATGGCAGCGATTTTAGTCGCTTTAAACGTGGCAGACGATCTGAAAAAGAAAGAAGCCGCTATGCAGGAGCAGTTAGACGCGCAAAAGGCGGAAATTGCCCATTTGAAAAAACGGCTGGAGCAGGCAGCAGATGCGTTTCGTCAGACGCAGGCTCGCCCGCAAACACCACCGCAGGGCTATCGAAAATAAATTTATAAACTTGATTTGCCGAACGGCATCTGAAATGTGCAACCCCTTATAATTTTCGGCGCATTTCAGATGCCATTTTTTAAACTAGACAAGAACCAAAAATCCCGTAATACTTAAAGTATCACGGGATTTTTTTGACTTATTATAAACGAAAAACTTGACTCGAAAACCAACGTTGCCGGATAAGAAGTGACTTTGGCAAAAACTCCTTTGTAAGGTCTCGCCGCCTTAATTGGTATAGTTATCAAAATATCCCTGCACAAGTACCACGGGCGTTCCCTTGTCGCCGGAGCCACTGGTTAAGTCGCACAAAGAGCCAATCAAATCGGTCAACTGGCGGGGGGTTGTACCCTGAGATGCCATGTTGCCCACAAGGTTTTCGTCCTTTGCATGGATTGCTGCAGAGATCGCTTCCTTGAGTGCTTCACCGGACAAATCCTTATAATCGTTGTCTGCCAGGTATTTGAGCTTTAACTCATTCGGTGTACCGATTAAGCCGTCTGTAAATGCGGGTGAAACAACCGGGTCTGCCAGCTCCCAGATTTTGCCCTGAGGATCTTTAAACGCACCGTCACCATATACCATAACCTCAACGTGCTTGCCGGTTGCATCCAAAACGCGCTTCTGAATATCGAACACGAGGTCTTTGCATTCTTTCGGGAACAGCTTAATTTTATCCTCGGTGGACTTGTTTGAGCCCAAAAGACCGTACTTTTCATTATAGCCGCTGCCGTTTATCGGAGCGTTTAAAATATCGTCTAAGCTACAAACTACCTTTGCACCTGCCGCTTTTAAGATACGCTTTGTGCGGGCACGGGTGTGAATGTCACAGTTAATCACGCAGTCTGCGTAATCTAAAATCGCTTTTGCCTGATTTGCAAACACAATTTCAACCTCTGCGCCGCATTCTTTGATTAAGTCGCCGTAATACTGTACATAGTCAACGCCGGTGAACTCATGCTTATTCTCACCGAACAGCTCGCGGTAGCGCACCAAAGAAAGCACGTCGGAATAGGGATTGATGCCTGCCTCGTCAATCTGGTCCATGCTGATTAAGCCATTGCCCACCTCATCGGATGGATAGCTGAGCATCAAAACAATTTTCTTTGCTGCCTTTGCAATGCCCTTTAAACAAATCGCAAAACGGTTACGGGAAAGAATCGGGAAAATAACGCCGATGGTTTCTCCACCAAGTTTTTTCTTTACGTCAGCTGCAATATCGTCAACGGATGCATAGTTTCCCTGCGCTCTTGCCACAATGGATTCGGTAATGGAAATAACATCTCTGTCAGAAATGGAAAACCCTTCATACTGCGCAGCCTCTAAGACGCTGTTTGTCACGATTTCTGCCAAGTTGTCCCCTTCGCGGATAATTGGGCAACGAATGCCTCTTGATACTGTGCCTACTCTTCTTTCTTTGTTTGCCACATGAACCCCTTCTATCTTTACAAAATTTTTAACAAAAATAATCCAACATATAAGTTATACCACTTTTTCGATAAATATTCAATAGTTTTTTTGCATAACTTGATGATTTCATATAATTTTAACAAAAATAGTGTGGGAATCCATGCCGATATTTTATGACTGAAATCCTTGATTTGGGTTTTCAGAACCCCGCAGTACAAGCCGGATGCAGGCTATATGCTTATAAAGATTGCACCTGATTATACTTCGTCGGCAATCCTTCTTTATATAAATGTGAATCCGAAGACAGCATCAGCACTTTTGGTATCGCATAGCCATTTTCCTCTTTGAACTCAATTACCGTAATTCCCGTATGGCACATATCAAAATGATTTGCAATCATCGGATATGGAATATCGAGCACCACGCTTAAAAAGGCAAGTCCAAACCCCTGATGTGCAAACAAAGCAATTCTGTCATCGATGGATTTCACCACGCGATACTTCCCGGTATTTCTGACGTGTTCGTACCCCAATGATTTGAAAAAATCAAACGTATCTTTGTAAACTCTGTCAATTCCCTGCTGATATACAGTCATTGCGGGATGCTCATACCAATTATGACCCAAGGAAATCACGGCACGGTCAGCAAAAAGCATTTTTATTTCATCATCTGCAAAAAGCCAGTTTCGTGTGCCGTTTCGGTCAACCGTAAACTCTCTCCATGCGTGTCCTTCATTTGCAAAATCCAGAAGCTCCAAATTCTTTTTCGTCAGCTCGCAGGTCGGTTTAGCAGTCTGTATCGCCCGGGTTGACGTGGAAGAAAAAATTCTGTCAATTCCGTGAACCGAAAGCCTTTTTGCGGCTGCCTCTGCCTGCCGCATGCCCAGCGGTGTGAGCGAGTCCGGCTCATAGATCGGATCACCGTGTCTTACATAGAAAAGTATCATGCTCATTCCCCTTATCTCTTCGTTGTTTGGCAATCGTTTTCACTGATAATAAAAGAATTCTACATCGGAACCATTCTATCGAATCCCCCCTTAAATGTCAATAGCGTTTTTCAAAATTTTTTATATAATTTCCGACGCTAAAACCCTCTAAAATTTTGAGAATTTCAAATCACAAAAATCGTCCGTGTAAGGTCACTCTGCGTGGTCGCGCTGCAGTCGGAAATATAGGGCACTTTTTGAGTTTTTTTAAAATAATGCTTGCTTTTTAAAAAAGACTATGCTATAATATTGATTGTTCCTTGAGAGGAAGCTATTCGGCATGGTTGGTATGGCCTGTTGGTCAAGTGGTTAAGACGTCGCCCTCTCACGGCGAAAACAGGGGTTCGAGTCCCCTACGGGTCACCAAAAATAAGAGATACACAAAAGATGTGTGTCTCTTATTTTTTTGTTGTCGGAGGGGATGAGAACCCCTTGGGGTGAAATTGGAGATGTCCCAAGAGCCCTAGCTATGCGACCGCGCTTGGCGGTGCCTGAAAAATCTGCCCTACTCGAGACTCCGCAGTCCGCCCCGCTTTGCGGCGCGGCTGTTACGACGAACCACGCGCTGTTTCTGCTCACCATCTTTTTCATAAAAAATAAGCATACAACAGATGTTGTATGCTTATTTTTGGTGGAAGAGGGTGGATTCGAACCACCGAAGCTACAAGCAACAGATTTACAGTCTGCCCCCTTTGGCCACTCGGGAACTCTTCCTTATTATATGCAATTGGTGAAATGGAGCTGGCGATGGGACTCGAACCCGCGACCTGCTGATTACAAATCAGCTGCTCTACCAACTGAGCTACGCCAGCGCAAAACTATTTTGGTCGGGGTTGAGGGATTTGAACCCCCGGCCCCATGGTCCCAAACCATGTGCGCTACCAAACTGCGCTAAACCCCGTTCTCTCAACGGCACTTGTTTATGATACCATTTTCTGCGCTGCAATGCAACTAAAAAAACACCGCGTATTTTCTCATTTTTTTAATTTAATATTATGTTTTCTCGCTTTTTCTCTTCTTTACTACTTGATTCTTTTATTTTCTTGGAATTGATATAATAATTCCTACCAGCAGAATTAAACCGCAAACACCAAACATAGTGTAAAGGGTTTTTACCAGTGTGCCAAAGGGAATCAGTGAGGTGAAAAACGCCGCGGTGCACAATGCCAACGCTCCTCTGCCAGAAGCCCGCTGCGGCACACGCGCCAGCACGGATACGCCGGAGGATGCCGCTGTGGTTAGCATGGCGCCAAACAGCAAAAGAGCACAAAGGGGCGATAACGTGCGGTGCAAACTGCAAACCATAGAGAAAAAGGGTAGCTGCGCATGGTTCCAACTAGGCGAAAGTGCCAAAACCACCGTCATCAGTACAAGCGGCAGCCCAACGAAAACGCCGCCCAACGCGCCACCCAACGCTGCCTGAGTGCAGGTACGCGCCAAAGACGCGGCAGGCACCAAAACCGCCACTGCAGATACTGTGTTATAGCTTAAGTATAAAACGCTTGAAAAAAGAGCACCTCCAAGCGGTCTTTGAATTATTTCCTCCGTTGGATAAGTTCCCTTCATACAAAGGACACAAAGTGCCACCACACCGAAAAACAGAAAAGGCGTAAGAACCGAATTGAGTTTTGCCAGACCGCCTACCTTGTGTTTAATGATAAAATAGCACAGTATCAGCGTGAGCAGTGCCCCAAGTACGGGACGCAAGCCGAAGTGCTCGGCAAACAGCGTACCGCATCCGGCAATCATGATGCAAAAGGTAACGACTAAAAACGCAGAACATAGAAGCCCTAGTATCTGCGAAAGTCCTTTTGGAAAAAGCTTTTCAAAATATGCTACCGCACTGTCCATATCCCATTCCTTTGCACGCAGACAGACCACGCCACCCAGAACACAAAAGGAAATTGCCGCAAAAAATGATGCAAAAATACCGTTTACGCCGTAGTCGGAAAAAAAACGAACAATCTCCTGTCCGGAGGCAAAACCTGCCCCAAAAACTGTGCCACAATAAATTAGTGCAATCGCTAAAATATTTATCCAACTCTCCATGAATACGCCTCCAATCTTTCTGTATCAATATTATGTAAACCTCTTGTTTTTTCCGTGTTAATGCAGTTTTACAAACAGGTTACAGAAAGCGAAAAATGGCACCAAATCTGTTGATAACCTGTTGATATTGTTAATATCTCCCCAAAATATTGCAGTTTTACACACTTTTTATTGTGAATAACCCTGTTCATAATGTTAATAACTAATGTCTTATATTTTTGCATAAGTTTACATAATATTTTTAAAATATTCCCGATTTTCTATGTTTTTTTTAAGTTTTTTCAGTAAAGATATTGAATTTCAATTGGGTTTGTATTATAATATGAATGGATTGATTAGAATATGATGGAGGACAGCTGTGAACATTCATTTGCCCTTGAAAAAAGAAGACATTGCGAAGCTGAAGGCAGGAGATACGATTTTTGTCAGCGGTGCGATGTACACCGCCCGCGATGCCGCCCACAAACGCATGGCAGAGGCGCTCGAAAAAGGGGAAGCACTTCCCTTTGACATTTCAGGGCAAACGATTTATTACGCCGGTCCTTGTCCTGCCAAGCCCGGTTCGGTGATTGGCTCTTGCGGCCCCACCACCAGCGGCAGAATGGATAAATATACACCGCGCCTTTTAGACCTGGGTCTCGTTTGTATGATTGGCAAAGGTGACAGAAGTGACGATGTCATCTCCTCCATGACAAAAAATGGCGCGATTTATCTGGGCGCCATCGGCGGTGCGGGTGCGCTGTATGCCGATTCGATTCAAAAGGTAGAAGTCATTGCATACGAGGAGTTGGGGCCGGAATCGATTAAGCGCATCGAGGTTGAGCAAATGCCCCTGACCGTGATTATCGACAAAAACGGCAACAATCTGTATCGCTTAACAAAAGAAACAGATTGATCATAAATAAGCCGTTCGTCTGCGGCGGCGCGAGAGATAAAATTTTTAGCAGACAGAAAGGTAGATTCACATGGCAAATCAAATCACGAAGGACACAATTATTATGGATGTGTTGAGATTAAATCCCGAAACAGCGCAGTTTTTCTTTGAAATCGGCATGCATTGCATCGGCTGCCCCTCTGCAAGCGGCGAATCCATTGAGGAGGCTTGCGCAGTGCACGGCGAGGATGCAGACGCACTGGTAGAAAGAATCAACGCATTTTTAGCAGACAACTAAGATAAGCAAAAAGAGCGTGTGACTTTCGTCACACGCTCTTTCCATTTTAGTCCTATCAGCACGCTTTTTCAGCCTGCCTTTGGAATCAGAATTTTCTTTCCGACCGGCAGCAAATCGTCTTCCATGCGGTTTGCTGTTTTTATTTTTTCCACGGTTGTGCCGTACCGTTTTGCCACATCCCAGAGGGTATCGCCCTGCTCGGTAAAATATACAACCAGACTCGGTCTTTCAATCTCCGTCATATCTTCTTTTTGTTCACACTCGGTGAGCAGGTCTAGATTTTGTTCCCGCAGCACATCATAATGAAGGCCCATCGTTGCTTTGACTACTGCCTCTGTCGCACCTTTTTTCTCCATCGAAATGTCCTCCAGCCAAAGCTCACACAGGCAGGAAAGCCCATCTCCCGAGACGGGTTTCGTCTGGTCAAAATCTGTCTCCGTCACAATGCTTTTTACTGCACCGTTTTCCCCCTCCTGCCGATACAAAAGGAAGGAAATCAAGCTCCCCTTAAGATGGAGCGCACCGTTTTCAAACACCGTTTCACGCAGCAAGGGTTTACAGGTGACGCAAATCAATTCACCAAATTTTTCGCCTTGCTCTGCTGCAACGTTTTGTGTCTTTGTAAACGCGGTATGTTCTGATGAAATTGCCTCGGAAAAGGTCATTTTCTCTGTTTTTGTAATCAAGCTGCCATTGGTGCTGTAGCAATCGTCCACGAGCGTTTCCTGCAGCGTTTTTGCACTCTTAATGCACACATCCATTAAGATGGACACGCTGATAATTTTGGTGTCACCGTTGATGTCTCCGCGGGCGCTTGATGTTGCGTTTTTCACGTTACAAATCACGCACACGTCACAATCTTCTCCAGCGCCTCCCGCTTCCACAATTTCCGCAAAGGGAATCTCATGGGACACACAAATAACCCGGTTTCCCTCCTCCTGCGCGCTGTAAAGCGTTTTGATGTGGAGCGTTCCTTTTACCATAACCTTGCCGTTCATCATCTTAGAATCCTCGGCAGTTGCCCATGCGTCCATTTTTAAGATTTCATCAATGTCCGGCAAATCCGCAGGAACGGTTAAAAAGTCCGAAACGGCAACCGTTGTTTGCTCCTCTGCCATAGGAGCATAAATTTGATACGTTTTCGTACGGCACTGCATATCCCCGCCGGAAATAGAAGAAACGGGCGAATAGCTCCGCTCGCGGTATCCGCGGATCGACAGCTCCACAATCACCTTTGCGGACAGCTTTCTGGAGTTTACCAACGTAAAACCGATATGCTCCGTTGCGCCGGAGACTGCAAACTTTAACGTTTCCCCGCCGGAAATTTCCAAGGAGTCGGAAAAGGGGAAGGTGACCGATGCTGACTTTAATTCACAATCCTCGTTGCCGTCCGGCGCATACAGCACGGAGAATACAACGTTTCCGGAAATGCGCAGCTTTCCGTTTTGATATTCAGCCGTGCTGACTGTGGCATTCGCGTCCGCCAGTAAAACCTCGCGAATATCGGGCTTTACGTCGGGGAGTACCAAATCGCCCTCAACCATGACGTTGACGGCTTGTTTCACGCTTTGTTCTGTTAAATTTATGGTTTCCTTGCTCAGTTCCATATACGCACACCTGCTTTCTTAATGTCTTGTTAAACTGTATGCATGATAGCGCGCAATTATTCCATGTCTCTCTTTTTTGTACAAAAATGCATGATAAAAGGAAACAGAGATGCAATAAGCATCTCTGTTTTCTTTTGTATGTAATTGATTTACTCTTTCGACCGATTCACCACAACGATACCAATACTAATCAGCACCAACGCCACAAAGCTCTGCCAGCTTACCGCCTGCTGACTTTCGCCTAAAATAATGGCAGATAAAACGGTTCCGAACACTGGCGTTGCAAAGCTGTACACCGTTACCGAGGCAACGGAATTGTATTTTAAAAGCAGTCCCCAAAGGCTGTACGCCGCGGCGGAAACAAAGGCAAGATATAAAAGCATTAAAATGCCGCTTCCTGTGACCACGAGCCGTCCGCCCATCAGATACGCGATTACAATCAGCACCAGACCGCCAAGGAAGAACTGATAGCCGCTTAAGGTAAAGGGGTGTTCCTTTTGCGAAAACCGCCGAATCAGGACGGATGAAAACGCGTAGGCAATCATGGAAAGGAACATGAATCCTTCCCCCATTACGGAAAATCCGCTGCCAAAGCTGTTTCCTGCAAGGTTGATGATAACTACACCAACAAACCCAACCAAAGAGCCTATGAGCTTTTTCATTGTAATGCGTTCCATTTTAAATATCAGTGCCGCAACAAACAGCGCAATAAACGCGTTTGCCCCCTGCACGATGGACGCGCGCACGCCCGTGGTGTGCGCCAGGGCAACATAGAAAAAGTAATACTGAATCACCGTTTGCACCAATGCCAGAACAAACACCGAGGGCAACGTTTTCTTGCTCGGCATGAGCACTTTTTTCGATGCAACGCTTCCAATGATAACTGCTAAAATGCCCGCAATCACAAAACGCACACCGGCAAACAGCATCTGCGCACCGGCATCGCCCTCTAAAATGGAGAAGAGGCGGTATCCGGTTTTAATGCAAGGTGCCGCGCTGCCCCACAAAAAGCAGCAAACAAGCGCAAGCCAACAAACTGTTAATTTTTTTGTAAGAAAATTTTCTTTTAATTTCATTCTATCACGTCGTTTCTAATTATGTCTTCGTAGGTTTCCCGTTTTACAATTGTGCGATGGATGCCATTATTAATCATCACGACTGCAGGTTTGGGCAAGCGATTATAATGGCTCGCCATAGAGTAGTTATAAGCGCCTGTTGCCAGAACTGCCATTGTGTCTCCAATCTGCGCTTTCTGGAGCAGAACACCCTCACCCAGCAAATCACCCGACTCACAGCATCTGCCCGCAACGGTCACAACTGTATCCTTTTTGTCTCCCGCGCGGTTTGCCAGCGTAAAGCTGTAGTCTGCCTGATAGAGAATGTATCTGGGATTATCCGCCATGCCACCGTCCACAGACACATATGTGCGGATATTCGGAATTTCTTTGATACCACCCACGGTGTAGAGTGTAACTCCGGCGGATGCCACAATGCTTCTGCCCGGCTCCATCATGATAAAGGGCAGCGGCACATCAAGCTTTTGAGCCGTTTCGTGTAGCACGCGGCTCACTGCTTCCATGTAATCACCATACGGAATGGGATTGTCTTCCTCTGTATATGCAATACCAAAACCGCCGCCTAGGTTCAGTTCATATGTCACAGCGCCACAGGTATCTTTGATTGTCTTTATCAACTGCATCATCACCGTTGCCGCCTCACAGAAGGGCGCAATGTCAAAAATCTGAGACCCAATATGGCAATGCAACCCGCGGTAGTCGATGTTCTCCAATTGCAGCGCATACTGGACAATCTCCAGTGCTTCGCCCGTCTCTAACGCAACACCAAACTTAGAATCAATCTGTCCGGTTTTAACAAAATCGTGGGTGTGCGCGTCGATACCGGGCTTAATGCGAAATAAAACAGAAGCTATTTTCCCCGCATCCTTCGCTAAGCGACTTAAAAGCTCCAGCTCCTGCTCGCTGTCTACCACGAATCTGCCAACGCCTAGAGAGAGCGCAAGCTTTAGCTCATCGGGCGTTTTGTTGTTTCCGTGAAAGCTCACCTTGTCCATGGGAAAACCGGCCTTGTGCGCCGTATAAAGCTCGCCGCCGGAAACCACGTCCAGACCCATGCCCTCTTCTTCTACAATTTTACATATCGCAACGGTGCAAAACGCTTTGCTCGCGTAGGAAATCAAACCGTTTCCGCCATAGTAGCGCTTTACGGAATCTACATAAAGCCTACAGTTTTTGCGGATGGTAGGCTCATCCAGTACATAAAGGGGCGTGCCGTAGGTGTTTGCAAGTTCCACACAGTCGCATCCGCCGACTGTAAGATGATTCTTGTCATTCACGCTGATATGGTTAGAATCAAACATAAAAAAACTCCTCGTCTTGTATATTCTGCTGTTATTTTAACAAAAATAATTCTCCGTGTCAATTTATATTTGACTTTTTGGCATTTTGTGCTAAAATTATATGGTAGAGTATGATAAAAACCATGAATAATATCGGAGGAATTTCTTTGGAACGCAACAGTCATTTACGAAATATTGCAATTATTGCACACGTTGACCACGGCAAAACCACCCTGGTTGACGCGATGTTTAAAAACAGCGGCATTTTCCGTGACAACGAGCAGGTGGAAGACCGCGTAATGGACTCAAACGATTTAGAGCGCGAGCGCGGTATCACTATTTTATCTAAAAATACGTCCGTGATGCACAACGGCGTGAAAATCAATATTGTTGACACCCCCGGACACGCCGATTTTGGCGGCGAGGTGGAGCGCGTTTTGGGTATGGTTGAGGGCGTGCTTTTGGTGGTTGATGCCTTTGAGGGTGCAATGCCCCAGACCCGTTTTGTGCTGAAAAAGGCTTTAGAGCTTGACTTAAAGCCCATTGTCGTCATCAATAAAATTGACCGCCCGCAGGCAAGATGCGAGCAGGTGATTGACGAAATTTTGGATTTATTTATTGACCTTGGCGCAAATGATGACCAGGCGGACTTTCCCGTGGTTTATGCATCTGCTAAACAAGGCATCTGCGGCTTGGAGCTAGATGCGCTAAAAGACAATTTAACGCCCTTGTTTGACGTGGTATTAGAGCACGTTCCCGCTCCCGCAGGTGATGCGAAAGAACCCCTGCAGGTGCGCATTGCAAACATCGACTATGATGAATACATCGGCAAAATTGCCGTTGGTAAAATTGCCCGCGGTACCGCGCGCTACGGTGAAACCGTTGCCCTTTGCCGCGCGGACGGAACTGTTGCAAACGTAAAGACAGGCAGAATTTATACCTTTGAGGGATTAAAGCGTCAGGAAGTGACCGAGGTTCCTGCAGGGGACATTGTTTGTATCTCCGGTCTTGGTGACATCAATATTGGAGAAACGATTTGCGCGAAAGACTGCATCGACCCGCTTCCCGTGATCGAAGTGGACGAGCCTACCATTTCCATGAACTTTATTGTAAACAACAGCCCCTTTGCAGGGCAGGAGGGCGAATTTGTTACCAGCCGACACCTGCGTGACCGGTTGTTTAAAGAGCTGGAAACCAACGTAAGCCTAAAGGTTGAGGAAACAGACAGCGCCGATTCTTTTAAAGTCTCGGGCAGAGGAGAGCTGCACCTTTCTATTTTGATTGAAACTATGCGTCGTCAGGGATACGAATTTCAGGTATCGCGCCCGCAGGTTATCTTCAAAGAGAAAGATGGAAAAGTTTTAGAGCCGATGGAGCGCCTGGTGATTGACGTACCCGAGGAATTTTCCGGCAGCGTCATTGAAAAGCTGGGAATCCGCAAGGCGCAGATGGAAAACATGCAGCCCACGGCGGACGGCTATATGCGTTTAGAGTTTACCATTCCGTCAAGAGGCTTAATCGGCTACAGAAACGAGTTTCTGACAGATACAAAGGGAAACGGTGTGATGAATTCTATTCTAGAGGGTTTTTCAGAATACAAAGGCGAAATGAACACGAGAAACCGCGGTTCCATGATTGCCTGGGAAACCGGTACGACTGTGGCATACGGACTTTTAAACGCAGAGCTGCGTGGTGCGCTCTTTTTGGGACCCGGCGTGAAAGTTTATGAGGGCATGATTGTCGGCGAAAATTCCAAGGGAGAGGATTTGACAGTAAACGTGTGCAAGAAAAAACACGTTACCAATATGCGCGCTGCGGGCAGTGACGATACCGTAAAGCTCACACCGCCCGTCAACATGAGCTTAGAGCAGTGCTTAGAGTTTATATCTGACGATGAGCTGGTGGAAATCACGCCGGAGAGCATTCGTTTGAGAAAGAAGATACTGGCTAAATCAGACCGCGATAAATTAGCGGGTAGGCTGAAAAAACAAGGAAATTAAAGACGCTTTTTCATCTTTCAGGATATAAAAATAAGAAATGCACGTCAAATGAAACACCCCGGACAAGATATGTCCGGGGTGTTTCTCATATCACACGATTATGCCAGTTCAAACTTATCATGGATTGCCTTTACTGCTTTGTTTTCCATGCCCTCATCAATGAGGACGGAAACCTTGATTTCTGATGTTGCAATCATGTGAATGTTGATATGCGCATCATAGAGTGCTTCAAACATTTTCGCCGCAACGCCTGCGTTGGAAACCATGCCCGCGCCAACGATAGAAACTTTCGATACATCGGTTCTGTAGCTTAAGTCGCGGTATCCGATGACGTCTTTGTGTTTTTCGCAGATGTCAAGCACGTCCTGCAGGTTGCTTTCCGATGTGGTAAAGCTGATGTCCTTTGTATTTTCTCTGCCGATGGACTGCAGAATCAAGTCTACGTTAATATTATGTTTTGCCAAAAGCGAAAAAATGCGGAACGCTTTTCCCGGCGTATCCTCTATATTACAAAGGGAGATACGAGCCACATCGTTGTCCTTTGCCACACCTCTGACTGCCATTGTTTCCATATTGACTACCTCCTTAACGATTGTTCCTTCTGCACGGGTAATGCTGGAACGTACACACATATTTACATGATATTTTTTTGCCATTTCTACCGAGCGGTTATGAAGCACGTTTGCGCCGAGGCTTGCAAGCTCGAGCATTTCGTCGTAGGAAATTTCGGTAAGCTTCTTTGCTTCGGGAACAATTCTCGGGTCGGTTGTATAAACACCGTCAACATCGGTATAGATTTCGCACAGGTCCGCATGGCAGGCTGCTGCCAGCGCTACGGCAGATGTATCAGAGCCGCCGCGGCCGAGGGTTGTGATGTCGTCATATTTGTTGATGCCCTGGAAGCCCGTTACGATAATAATGCGCTTTTTATCCAGTTCGGCGTTGATGCGTTCTGTGTTTACCTTTTTGATTCTGCTGGCGGAATAGTTGGAATTGGTTGTCATGCCCGCCTGCCAGCCCGTGAGCGAAATGACGGGGTATCCCATACTCTCAATCGCCATCGCCAAAAGGGACGCGGAAATCTGCTCACCTGTGGAAAGGAGCATGTCCATCTCACGTTTGGACGGGCTTTCATTTACTTCCCTTGCTTTTTCAATCAAATCGTCTGTCGTGTCGCCCTGCGCGCTGACTACTACGATTACGTTGTTTCCGGCTTTGTATGTGTCGGTAATGATTTCGGCAACGTGCATAAGCCGTTCTTTGTTGGCAACAGAGGTGCCACCAAATTTCTGAACAATTAGACTCAACTTTATAACCTCCTGTTATACGCTTTCGTATCACACATTGTTTGCTTTTTACTTGAGCACTTGAACGCCCTCATTGTCTGCATCCAAGAGCTTTACTGTCCACGAGGGGTAGGCTTTTTCCATATACGCGCTAATGTCCTCATAGAAAAATTCTGCGTCATCCGCCTCCACGATGGAAACCAAAGATGGACCGGAGCCACTGATATAGGTGCCAAGTGCACCATAGCTTTTGAGCTTGTTGTAAATTTTCTGGTACCCGTCAATAAACACCTTGCGGTACGGCTCGTGCACCTTATCGTCAATGGCGCAGAGCAGGTTTTCGTAGTTCCCCGAAACGATGGACGCAACCATAAGCGCCGCATGGGAAATGTTAAACGCAACCTCCCGCCGCGGATAAAAGCCCGGCAGGGTGTTTCTCGCTTTTTGAGTGGTGACCGCGTAATCGGGAATCAGCACCAAAAACTTTAAATCGCCTGGCATTTTGTGGGAATGGTAAAACACCTCGTCTTTGTTGCCGACCGAAACGGCAAACCCGCCGATTGTTGCGGCGCAAACGTTGTCGGCATGTCCCTCGATGGCGGTTGCCATCTCAACAATTTCGCGTTTTGTAAACTTTTTGCCCGACAGCTCGTTTGCACACATGAGCCCACCCACGATGCAGGCAGAGCTGGAGCCAAGTCCGCGTGTTACGGGAACCTCGCTTTTTAGCGTGATCTTTAAGCCCTTCGGGACATACGCCGCCTTGTCAAAGAGATATTTCATGGATTTATAAACAAGGTTTTTTTCGTCTGTAGGAAGAAACTCTTTTGTTTCCGCATCTAAAATTTCAATTTCTAAGCCGCTTTCGGTTTCTTCTGCTTCTATATAATTGTAAATGGTTAATGCCAGACCGATAGAGTCAAATCCGGGGCCCATGTTTGCCGTGGAGCCAGGCACCCGTACCTTCACTTTTGCCATTTGTGTCACCTCTTTTTGCGCTAAGGCAGAATCCGAATATATTTGCACGCATCACCCGCTATTTCGCGGAATAACTGCTGCGTAAGTTTTCCCGTGGTGAAAACAATTTCGCCGTTTTCCTCGCCGATCAGTTCTGCTTCGGGAAGCTTGTTCATCAAGGACTTGTCCTGTGTACGGACAAAGTAACGGTATTCGTCTTGTTCCGGGTCGTTCATGATGTTATCGTTATGCGCGGACCAGATGACCCATTTATTGATATGAATGTGTTTCACCGCGTCGATAATATCTGCCACAACAGCGCTGGCTGTGGGGAGTTTTCCCGCACCGCGTCCATAGAACATGACGTCGCCCAGCGAATCGCCACGCACTAAAATCGCGTTAAACACGCCATTTACATCAGAAAGGAGACTGCTTTTCGGCACAAGACGCGGCGCAACAACGGCGCTTACCGTTCCGCTCTCGGAAACCTCCGCAGAGCCAATCAGTTTAATCACGTACCCGATTTTTTCCGCCATTGCCACGTCCAGCGTGGAAATCTCAGTAATGCCCTCGGTGGGAATGTCACGGTAGTCCACAAATTTGCCTGTTGCCAAAGATGCTAAAATTGCCGTTTTACGGCAGGCATCGTGTCCCTCAACGTCGGCAGCAGGATTCCTCTCCGCGTATCCGAGCTGCTGCGCTTCCAAAAGCGCGTCAGAAAAGGTTGCACCCTCTTCAAACATTTTGGTTAAAATAAAGTTTGTTGTTCCGTTTAAAATGCCATAGATATGGCTGATTTCGTTTGCCACGAGGCACTGATTCAGCGGACGGATAATCGGAATACCGCCACCAACGGAGGCCTCAAAGAAGTAGTTGGTTTTGTTCTGTTTTGCAATTTCAATCAATTCCGTTCCGTGGGTTGCAACCAGCTCCTTGTTGGAGGTGATTACGCTTTTTCCCTGTAGAAGCGCAGCCTTTGTAAAGGTGTATGCCGGTTCTAACCCGCCCATCACTTCTACGATGATGGAAACGGAATCGTCGTTTAAAATATCGTCATAATTTTTGGTAAACAGGTGATGTTCGGGATGATCGTCAAAATCACGAATATCTAAAATATATTTTATATCAATCTCGTCGCCCGCTTTTGTCGCGATGGAGGACGGATTCTTTCTTAAGATTTCGTACACGCCGGAGCCGACCGTACCAAATCCTAAAATCGCAATGTTAACCATAAACAATGCCTCCTTGTAATCATTACATATATATCATATTATATAGCACTTTTCCCCTTCGGTCAACACTTTTTTACAAAATTGGCAAAAAACAAGGTTTCGTCTCTGCCTTATTTTTCCGCTATTCGTTTATGGTGATGTCATCTCCCACCACATCATCATACACAATATTTTCGATGTCCACATCGTAAATCTCAAGACTGTTTTTGCCCGTGATACGCAACAGGTTATCCACCATGTTGCCATACACGCCGTTGATCTTAAAATTGTCTCCGTGAATGTCCCGCATGTTGCAGACGGCTCTGTACGGATAAAAATGCGCATTTTGCTCCGCCGGCGCGCCGATATAGGCAGGAACGCGCACCAGGTCAATGGGGTACGCACCCGTTGTTCTGTCGTCAAACTTGACGTTGCAAAGATAGATGTTGTGGTATTGAAGCGTTCTGTCGCAGGAAAGCGCGGCGCCACCGTCTGCCTTTACGGTAACGTCTGCTATGGTAATATCCTGTACTGCGTTTACCAGATTCACTGCGGAAAAGCCGCGCGTTACAACGTTTTTTATGGTGATGTTTCGCGTTTCGCCCAGCGCAGCAGGAATTTTGCCAAATACCGCGTCGCCCACGCTGACTGCCGTTCTTGCGCGGTAGGGCGCGCCCTCTTGGGATAAATCCGTCACCCCGTCTATCAAAATATTGGAAAGGAGGCTCTCTCCCGCGTTGATTAAGCGAATATTTGCAAAGCCGAAACAGTCCGAGGCGACGTTTCGCACCGTAATCCCACGGGTAACCGCCGCGCCGCTGTCGCACACGGCGGAGATTTCCAAGGTGTTTCCATAGGTTCTGCCCAAAATATGCTCAACCGTCACATTGTTTGAACCCGCGCCGATGAAAATGCCGTTTCCGCGGCGCATGCAGTCTTTTTGCCAATCTATACTATCGTTTAAAAACGTGATGTCAAAAATCCGCGATTCAGTAATCGCATGGCACGAAATGCCGCGGGTCTGCGGATTTGAAATCGCCAGACTGCTCACGCGAAGGTTTTTGACGTGCTCCGCCTGCAAAAGCGCACTCTCCGCGCCGCCGTCTTTGAGCATAGCGTTGCCGATGCCGAGCAAGCAGACGTTTTTCAAAGGGTTTTCCTCCGTGCCCGCCGCACAAATCGCGCCCGCGCCTTGGAATGTGAGTTCTGCGTTGTCAAAAACCAGCGTAAAATCGGACGGCACAAAAACAGGCGCGTCCAAGGTCCAGCCGAACGCGTGTTTCGCGCGGTTATACCGCGGAATCACCGTTTTGTTCAGCCCCGCATCAACGGCAGTTTGAATTGCGCAGTTGATGGCATCGCTGTCTGTTTCACCGCTTAATGGAACGGTGTATCCTCTTTCAAGTATCGTTTCCATTGATTTTCCCCTCTTTTTCAAAAAGGGTGCAGCGTGATGCTGCACCCCGCTTTATTCGGTTTCCATTTTTACTCGATTGTGCGCTCAGAGATGGTTGGCGCGGAAGACGCTGCGGATTCACCAGCATCCGACTCCGGCTCGTCCTCAGCAAGCTCTCCAACCTCTGCCTTAAAATAGCGCTCGCTTTTGATTTCCGTTTGTTTCATTGCCGCAAGAACACTGTTAAACTGCTCCGCGGACAACGTTCCCGCATCAACCATTTTCTTTGCAGAAAATTCTGTTAGTGCGCGCCAATCAGAAAAGTCGCTCGTTTTTGCCAGCATGCAAAGCGTGCGGAAATAAAGCTCACTGATTGCATCTGCCGTCACACCGTTTGCATGCATCTGATACGCCGCGTGGGATACAACTGTGCTGTATTTGTAGCAATCCGAAATATCTGTAAATACGGCTGTTCCGGGAAGTGTTTTAAAATATCCTTCGCCCGGCTCAGCGAGATTACGCGCACCGTGTTTCCAGTCGGGGGCTGACCCTTCAGCCAATTCTGCAAACACGTCGGCAAAGCCCTCGGCAATCGCCGCGTTTTCCGTTTTCGCCGTTGTGCCGCAAAGGCGGGCGATATAATCCATCACGCCGTGGGCATATTCATGGGTTACAACATTGGCGTCTGCCTTGGCCTCCGCCAGTTTCGGCTGAATAAACATCAGCGCGCCGTCGCGGTACAGCGCATTTTCCGGCGGCAGGCACTCTGCAACGTAGTCATTCGCATTAAAGTACACAGAAAATTCGCCGTCTCTGCCGTTTAAACCTTTCCATGCAAACTGTTTGTCAAAATAGGTATAGGATTTGTCCAGCGCGCGGACCGTGTCCACAAGATAGGAAGAAACTCCCCCTGCACGAATCTCCGATGTATCAATTTTCTCCAGCGCACTGGTTTTCGTTTTGTCGTTCCAGTTAAACTTATCGTTTACGGTGTATGCTGCAACATTTGCCTCCCGCAGCGGCTCCGTCTTAGGCTCTACAGGTGTTTCTTCTGCAGCTTTTTCGGGCGTTTCCGGTGTTGTCTCCACTTGCTTTTCATAGCTTACCGTGTGTGACGCAAAAATACCCACGCCGGAATCTGCATCAACAAACGCGTCATATGCGATGTATTCACCGTTTTCATTATAGCCGGATATGTTGGAAAAATACGCAAGGTACGTGGTCGTGCCTCTGTTGCACACAATCTTTTGCGGTTCTGTTACGCTCACGCCCTCATTCATTCGATGTGTTTCATCTAAACTGTTTACATACTCGGCAATCGCGCCGGAGGCTTTGCCACGGTCTAAGCCCGCCGTTAAATCCAGCCCGTCAATACCGATGCAGGTGCCATAGAGTGCTGCAGGCGTACCGTCTGCCGTCGCCATGACAACCACCTCTGCGCCATATACGTCCACGTTGCCGTAGGTTTGCAGAAAACGGTAGTATGTATCACCGCCGACTGTGATTTTGTTCAGCAAACGAAACGATACCTTTTCCGAGGTGATGCCAAAGTCTGCCTTTACGCTTTCAAGCGCCGTTTGCGCAGAAGCTTCGTCTGTTATCACAAAATTTGCAAAACCTGCGTCCATGAATTTTTCCACTGCACTGCCCGGAACCCCTGAAGATACAGGCATTTCCGCCTCTCCCGCAGTAGGCTCCGCCGTGCTTGTTTTCATTTTGAAATAGTACATTGCGCCCCAGCCTGCCGCAATACACAAAAAAATTACCAGCAGCACCGCAATCGCGCGGCGGCGTCTTCTTTTTGTTTTTTCCTGCAGCTCGTCGATGGCATCCAGTTCATCGTGCAGCTCCGGCATTGCGTCCATCAGCTCCGCGCGGTCTGCTTCCACCGCTTTACCACAGTGGGGGCAAGTCTGCTCTTTTTCGTCAAATGCTTTTCCGCAGAATTTACAATCCATATATCAAATCTCCTTTCGATGCATTGTCAATAAAAATCCAATGATATTGTACCAAACAATCCCCACCATGTCAAGAAATCAGAAAATTTGTCACCAAAATGACACAAAAAGGCGGTAAAATTATATGTGGAATAAAAAGGAAGAAATTCGCCAAAAGGCGAATTTCTTCCTTAAAGTCTTCTATTACCTTATCTTTTGCATATAATAAAAAGTTTTTGCGTTTCCCTTGCCTTGTGTGGTTTGGACATTTTTCTACAACCCATACATATTATTTTGTGAGCTGAATATAGTCCGCCGTCACATCGCTGCTCGCGCGGCTTGTCATTTCATAGTCCTCTAAAGCAGAAAGCGCATCTAATAAATCCGGCAACTTCTCCTCTGCACGATAGCCATTTTCGTCCATCTCGCAGACAGATAAAATATGAGCCGCCTCGTCATACGCGGTCTCGCTGACCGTTACCGTTACCACGCGATACGCTGTAGCAGTTTCTGTTTCATCGTTTTCGCCGCTATATGCCGTACTGTCTGGCTCCTGCACGATACGCGCAGACGCAGGGCTTATCACTTCTGACTCAGTTACCGGCGGATTTTCGCTTGGCAACGTCTTTTCATCCATCCGGCTTTCCTGCGTGGTTTTTTTTGCAGGCGCCGTCGCGTTTACAGGCTTTTTCACTGTTTTTTGCGGTTTGGGTGTTGCCTTCGCATGGTCGGTTATTTGCGCCACAGACTCTCCTTGTTCAGTTGTTTGCTCCGGCTGCGCAGTTTGCACCTCGCCGGACGGCGTCTCGCTTGCCGCGGGCAGGTACTCATCCACATTAGCAGACGGTGCCTTCTGTTCCAAATTCAAAAAGGATACCACAGACAGCGCAATGACCGCAGCTGCAGCCGCAAAGTGCATCGCTTTTCGCCAGGGAAGAGCAATTCTGCGTTTCGGTGCAGCCTCTGCACTTATCTTTTGCATGAGCCTATCGTGAAAATCCTTTGATAGCGCGGGCGACACAAGCCCTGCCGATGCTTTTGATATGGATTTTATAAATTCGTATTCCTTTTTGCACGCAGAACACGTTTTGATATGTTTACAAACGATGTCCGTTTCTTCTTCGGAAAGCATGTTGTCAATGTAAAGCGGAATTTGGTCTAATATGTTCTTGCAATCCGGCTTTTCCATGTACTTCGCCCCTTTCTTACATAAAATATGACGTTTTAATCCAGAAAAAGTTCCCTGTTTTTTTCTAAAATTTTTCTGAGCGCCAGCCGACCGCGGCTGATACGTGATTTCACCGTGCCTAAGGAAGCGCCGGTAATCTTTGCAATTTCGTCATATTCTAAGCCATCAATATCCCGCATAACAATCACCGCTCGATGCTCCTCGGAAAGCTGATCGATTGCCTGCTGTAGAGCCTGCATGGCGGCTTTTTTGCGATACGAATCGTAGGGTCCGGGCGCATCGTCTTCAATCTGAAGCTCGTATTCGTCCTCTTCTCTGCTGGTCTGGTTGATGCTAAGATGCGTTTTGTCTCCCGTCCGTTTCCGTTTTCTCAAAACATCCAGACAGACGTTATTTAATATAGTATAGAGCCAGGTTGAAAAGGCGGCGTCTCCGCTGAAGGAATCAATTTTCCTGTAAGCACGCAAAAGCGCTTCCTGCAACGCGTCCTCCGCATCATGACTGTCCGACAGCATGCGGTACGCAAAGGCAAAAAGCTTTTGCTCGTAGCCACAAATCAGTTTTGAAAACGCGTCCGCATCGCCTGTCTTTACGCGGGCAATCAGTTCCATTTCCTCCATCGCGAAAATCCCCTCCTTTTCCATTCTTTTGTTTCTTTTCATAGGGTATCCAAAGTCGTATTTTTTATCAAAACAAACCAAAAGGGTTGCTTTTGTAACGCGTTACAAAACCAGCCCTTGTGTTTTATTCTGCCAATGAATCGTCGTCTGTAATCCAGTCGGACACGTTTACGATGCGATATTCCGTTTTTGTGTCACGGATAATAACCGTTTCAATCCCCGCATTGATAATCTGGCGTTTGCACATGGTGCAGCTGTTTGTGTTTGCCAAAAGCTGGTCTGTCTGCCCGTCGCGGCAGGCTAAGTACAGCGTTGCGCCCAGCATATCCCGGCGGGATGCGCTGATGATGCAGTTTGCCTCTGCGTGTACAGAACGACACAATTCATACCGTTCGCCGCTGGGGACATTGAGCTCCGTGCGCACGCATCGGTTTAAATCAATGCAGTTTTTTCTGCCGCGGGGTGCGCCGTTGTACCCCGTGGAAATAATCTCATCGTTTTTTACGATAATCGCACCGTATCTGCGGCGCAAGCATGTTGCCCGCTCTGCCACGGTTTCTGCAATATCCAGATAATAGTTAATCTTATCCCGTCTATCAATCATAGAACTTTAGCCCTCCAATACGCTGATTTTATCGATTCTGGTCTGGTGTCTGCCACCTTCAAATTCAGCTTTAATATATGCGTCCACAATGTTTTTCGCAAGGTCGGGGCCTGTTACTCTTCCGCCAAAGGCAAGCATGTTGGCATTGTTGTGGCGTTTGGTCATTTCTGCACTATATTCGTTTGATAGCAATGCGCAGCGGATTCCATCCACCTTGTTTGCCGCTATGGAAATACCAATTCCCGTTCCGCAAACCAAAATGCCCCATTCGCATTCGCCGTCTGTTACCTTTTTGCAGGCTTTTTCTGCAATGTCGGGGTAGTCAACGGAACTTGTGTCATATGCGCCTACGTCAACCACCTCATATCCTTTTGCCTTTAGGTGGGCTGACAAAACTTCCTTTAATTCAAATCCGCCATGATCGCTACCGATTACAATTGCCATCTTTCTTCTCTCCTTCAGTTTGATCCGTTTTCTCTTTTTTGCCGTTCTTCATATTCGCGCTCTGCCTGCGATTTGCGCAAATACAGCGGAATCAGGCTCTCACAATCGCCCGCTTGTCCCTGACATGCCTTTTGGTAAGCAAGTTCTGCCGCCGAGGCTGCCGAAATCATGTTTTGCCGACCCGTGGCAATCGCGCACTCGGGAACAGCAGCACGAAAAGCTGCTTGATTGG
>JAZNIA010000008.1:0-3365 GCA_045577195.1 Congzhengia sp. | reverse complement strand
CCAAATGACAAAAGCGAATACGAAAACGCAGCGGCGATAGAATCGTTTTTCCATAGCGAGTGGTTTCAATGGCTGACCGGCGGCTGCGTGACCGGCGATGAAGCAATCAAAATGGCGAGGGAGGAACAGTATGCCTAACTTCGAAACTGGTGTTGCGAGTTATATCCACGCGCAGGCCACTGTTGATGTGTTTTTTCCGGTGGATGCCAAAGGTAACGCAGATATTAGCTGCAGGCAATGTTATTTCTTTCGCACCTCAAGTAACTCCTGCGCCCTCAATGGTGAGGTGTGCGCGTTCCCTAATAAATATGTCGGGGCTTGTTGCCCCCTGAAAAACGTAAAAGAATAACAAATAAAGGAGAATAAAAATGAAAAATCTAACCACAAGAATTTACACAGGAACTGCTGAAGAAATGCGCACTATACGCTTTTCGGATCATTGCGTTGATTGGGATTACTTTAATGAGTATCTCGATTTTATGAATGAAAATTATGAGGGCGAGATATTTGATGCTATTTTTGTCCGCATCGGAGAAAATGAAACATTTATCATTTTGCCCACGTCAAAGGAGCATTATAAAGATTTTGTCGGAGAAGAAACGAAAGACATCGACAATAACAAATTTCAAATACTCGGACTCATTGAAAAATATCACAATTATCCTCTGAGACCCCGCCGCGCCATTGATGCACTAATCGAATACGCTGAAGAAGTGTCTAAAAAACAAAGTATATCTAGGATGCCTGAAGTGGCTATTCTTGTGGCTGCACTTGAGGCTTGTATAAACAAAATCAAGACAACGAGGCGCATAACCGCAGAAGAAATTATAGACGAGTGTAATAGACTTCGGGAGGAAAACTAAATGGGCATTCCTGTTCTTATATTGGGCGAGTCTGGGAGTGGCAAAAGCGCAAGTCTCCGCAACTTTGAAGCCGATGAAATCAGCATATTCAATGTTGCAAGCAAGCCTTTGCCGTTTCGCAAGAAACTGCCGAAACTGGACAAACCCGATTACACAACAATCAAAGGTTTCCTTTCCAAGCCAACAAAAAAGGCTTATGCGATAGATGATAGTCAATATTTGATGTGTTTTGAAGCGTTTACAAAAGCAAAAGAAACTGGATATCAGAAATTCACCGATATGGCACTTAACTTTTATGACCTTATCCAGTTCGTCATTAAAGCTCTGCCACCCGATGTAATCGTTTATTTCCTGCACCATACTGATACCAATGACATGGGCAAAACCAAAGCAAAAACCATCGGCAAAATGCTTGATAGCCAGCTTTCGGTTGAGGGTTTGTATTTTCGTGCGTTTCTGTGCAAGACAGATGGAACAAGACATTATTTCGAAACGCAGAGCGATGGATATACAACAGCTAAATCTCCCATGGATATGTTTGAGCGTGAGATTGATAACGATCTCAAAGCTGTTGACTCTATCATTCGTGATTATTGGGAACTGACTCCCATTAATAATATTAACACTTCTAAGGAGGAAGAAAATAAATGAAACCTATCAATAATTGGGAAAATATAAAAGAAACCGGAGGCGATTTTGAAAACCTCCCCGCAGGCGGTTATGTCTGTGAAATAAAGAAGGCCGTTGAAAAGAAAAACAAAAACAACAACGGCTCTCACCTTGAAATTTGGTTTGAAATTATCGAGGGCGAATGGCGTGGATTCTTTGAACGCGACTGGCGTAATCAGACTCGCGAAGACAAATTCTGGCGCGGCCAGATTAATCAGAACATTCCCTTTGAGGAGTCGCCCAAATATGAAATGCAGTGCGGATTCTTTAAGCGCTTTATCAATGCAATCGAGGATTCCAACCCCGGATATCATTGGACTTGGGACGAAAACACCCTCGTGGGACGGAAATGTGGCGTTATTTTCGGTGAGCAGGAAAAACGCAGCCAGCGCGGCAATGTCTACACTGTCACTAACGCTGATAGCATTGTGGCCGTTATGAGCATTCGTGATGGCAAATTTACTATTCCCGAGGTTAAGCGCCTTGAAAACAAGCCTGCCGAAACCAACGCGCATACTTTTGATTACGCGGCAGCAATGGCACAGACCGACAGCGACCTGCCGTTTTAATCTATGACACCTTTTGAACTTCGCGACAGCTTGGATGGCATGGTGGTGCTTGTCGATACACGGGAACAAGACACCCCACGCCTCCGGGCGAGGCTTAGAGAAATCGGATGCGCCTATGAGCGCGAGAAGCTCGATTTTGGCGATTATTCGGCGCGCTTCCCTTTGCCGCAAGGTGAATGGTTAGACCTATCCGCAACAGTCTGCATCGAGCGAAAAATGAGCCTTGACGAGCTGTGCAATTGTTACTGCAAAGACCGCGCGAGGTTTGAGCGCGAGTTTGCGAGGGCGAAAGAAACCAACGCGAAAATATATCTACTTATTGAAAACGGCACTTGGGAGAAAGCCTATAACGGCGATTATCGCTCAAAAATGAACTCTAGCGCTTTTGTGGCTTCTCTCTGTGCGTGGCTGGCTCGGTATAATTGCCAGCTTATCATGTGCAAGCCCGAAACGAGCGGAAAGCTAATCCACGATTTGCTGTATCGCGAGGGCAAAGAACGATTGGAAGTGATACCCGATGGCTAAAGCCGAAAGCATTACCGAGCTTATAGAGATCCCCGAATGGACACGTTCTGACTTTGAGTCAACCGAGCCGTTTGAGTGGCTTTACAACTACAAAGATAGTAGATTTATCTTTCTGCAACTCAAAGAACAAGCCAGAATCCGCGCAAAGAATGTAGGGTTCAGCAACTTTGTTGCATTGCTCAACGCATATCTCGAAAGCAAAGCTAAAGAAGGGCAGATAGAACTTGAACGAGCCACACAGTTTGACGGGCAGCCAGTAGAACTATACTGCGGTAACTACATTTGCAACGATGATGGGGTTAGCTACTATGACCGCCAAGGCGCTCCGATAATCGTATGCCGCCATCCTATCTTGCCGATATGCCGACTCGTCAACATCGACACCGGCGAAATGAAACTTGAAATCGCTTTTAAGCGCGGTACAAAATGGCGAACCATTATAATTGCAAGATCCGTTCTTGCCAGCCAACAAAAGATACTCGACCTCTCGAACCTCGGAATTGCGGTTGACAGCGAAAATGCCAAAGAACTTGTAAAGTACATTACATTTATTGAGTCCCAAAATTACGAGAAACTGGGCGAGATTAATAGCGTTGGCCGTCTCGGTTGGATAGAGGGACAAGGCTTTTCACCATACGTTGACGGCCTGCGCTTCGATGGAGATTTGACGTTTGCACATATGTTTGAGTCTATCAAGCAATCAGGCAAACTCAAAGAGTGGATAACTACGGCAACCGCT
>JAZNIA010000007.1:0-1790 GCA_045577195.1 Congzhengia sp. | reverse complement strand
GACTTCCTGAGGCGTCATTTCTGTCAAAGCCTTACCCAGTGCTTTATAACCGTCTGTTCCGATATATTCTTCAATATTCTCAGGATCAATAACACCGCAGTTTCTCAGTGCGATTCTGCGCTGTTTTTTATAGAAGTCAACTTCGTTTAAGGACTTAATGGTATCTTTCTCAATAGTTTCATCGTACAAAAGTCTTGTAACGATTCTACCCTTTAAAAGATGCTCTTCCACGATTTCAGCAACGTCTTCCGGCTGAACCATGCTGTAGAATGCGCCTTCCGGATATACAACAACAACCGGACCCAACGCACACAGACCAAAGCAGCCTGTTTTGATTACTTTAATTTCGTTTTCGAGCTTCTTCTCTTTGAGGCATTTTTCAAATTCGTCAATGATTTTCGCGCTGCCGGACGACGTACAGCCAGTACCGCCGCAGACAAGCACATGTGCTCTTGCAAAATCCATTCTGCTATTACCCTCCCCAATTATTCGTTTGTTGCACCAATCGTGTATTCGGTAACAACGTTACCGTTTACGATATGGTCAGCAATCACTTTCTTTGCTTTTTCTTCTGTCATTTTCACATATGTAACCTTTTCTTTTCCGGGAGCCGTTACTTCAATAATTGGCTCTAAGCGACACATGCCAATGCAACCTGTCTGCGCAACTGTTACATTAGAAAGACCTCTTTTACCAACTTCGTCCACCAATGCAGATAAAACGGGTCTTGCACCTGCAGCGATACCGCAGGTTGCCATTCCAACAACGATGCGAACAGTATTTTCGTCACCATCGTTTCTGATACCAACCTGGTTCTTGATTTTATTTTTGATTGCTTCCAGTTCTGCTAAGCTTTTCATAATCCTTACCTCTTTTCAAAAATCATGATTTTAAGATGAAATTTCATCGAGTCCTTCCCGAATATAGTCCGATAACCACATTACAATTTCAGGACTGCCAAGACTGATCTCGTCACCCAGTATTTGTTTAATTTTACGCGTGTCAAGCGCAAAAACTTTATCATTTATCTTGTGTGTATAGACAAAATCAATCCCTGTATTTCCGCTGATTAAGGTCAGCATTGTTTCCGCCATATTACCCATGGGTTGACGGTCAATGTGGTCATACACAAACGTTACATTCACCCTTGTACCGACATTCTTTTGGGACACAATATTGAGACTGCCTCCGGTACTTTCCGCTGCCGCTTTAAAAAGCGACAATCCCATACCGACCTTT
This sequence comes from Congzhengia sp., assembly GCA_045577195.1. Classification (GTDB taxonomy): domain Bacteria; phylum Bacillota; class Clostridia; order UBA1381; family UBA9506; genus Congzhengia. Next base: position 551 of record JAZNIA010000007.1, on the reverse strand, counting down.
CTTGTGGTGCGCGTGGTGCGAAACGGATCCGTAACCTGTGACAAAAACGTTTCATCCATACCGCATCCATTGTCCTCAATGGAAATTGTTAGCAGATTCTCCTGAATTGCCTCGTTAATTTTTACTGTAATCAGGCTTGCATCTGCTTTTACAGAGTTGTTAACAATGTCTAAAATATGCAATGACAGTTCCAGCATACGACCTCACAAAAATTACATATACTTTTCTAAAATACCAAGAACATCGTCCGGTTCAAGTCTGCCAAACACTTCGTCGTTAATGGTCAGAACCGGAGCCAAACCGCATGCACCGATGCAACGGGTTGCTTCCAGAGAAAACTTACCGTCAGGCGTGCATTCGCCAACGTCGATTCCAAGCTTTTCTTTAATTTTCTCAATAATAATACCGGATCCTTTTACATAGCAAGCCGTGCCGAGGCAGACTGCAATATGGTTCTGACCCTTGGGTTCGGTGGTGAACTGTGTGTAAAATGTTACAACACCGTAGATTTCGCTCATCGGAACACCGAGTCCTTCCGAAATCATTTCCTG
>JAZNIA010000006.1:0-6375 GCA_045577195.1 Congzhengia sp. | reverse complement strand
CACCTTTTACGCTTTCTTCAAATGTAAATATACCGTTTTACTACTTCTTTAAAATTCATAAAATTGCTTGTTATAAATAAATGTTTATGATATAATGATTTCATCGAAGATGAAATCAGCGATATAAATCTCTTGTGAGATTTTCGATATGTCATAAATGACTCGATATGTGCTTTGCACTCGATATGTAGCCTTTCGGCAACGAGATTTATATCATATCGAGTTTTGAGCAAAGCGAAAAACATATCGATTTTGCGGGAGCAAAAATATCGAGCAAACGGAGTTTGCATATCGACAAGACAAGGTGCATCTTTCCTGTCACCTAATTCTATAATGATTGAAGAAAATTTTATTATTTATCATATGAAGTGTAGATATGGTCAATCAAATTAAATTTATTCCTTGCATATTTTGTTCAATTCTGCCGATGGATTTAAGCGTCCCATTTAACAGCATCGGTATTGAAGACATGATTTTGCAAGCAAATGAAACCATTCAATCGTTATGTGCGAAATACAATAAAACCTATGTCGATTATTACAGTGCACTTTGTGACGTAAGTGGTAGGACAATGAAGGCTGAAAGCTATGACGGTGTACATCCTCTAGGAAGCACCTATCAGATTATGGCGGAGGTATTAAAAAAGGCGCTTTGATATTAAAATTAAAAAATATAAAAAATCCCATAATATTTACTGTATTATGGGATTTTTATTTCTGTAAATAAAAATATATGACATTATAATTGATACTATTTTGTACCGAAGATTCTGTCGCCGGCGTCACCGAGACCGGGAACAATGTAGCATTTTTCGTTCAGTCCCTCATCTACATTGGCACAGAAGATTTCGATATCAGGATGTGCTTTTGACAGAGCCTCAATTCCTTCGGGAGCGGCTATTAAGCAAAGGAATTTGATATTTGTACCGCCGTATGATTTTATCTGCGCGATGGCATCAATTGCAGAACCACCGGTTGCGAGCATAGGGTCAACAACGACCACGAGTCGTTTGTTTATATCAGCGGGTAGCTTGCAGTAATATTCCTGCGGTTGCATGGTTTTTTCGTCGCGGTACATACCGATGTGCCCAACCTTTGCGGAGGGAACAAGCTCCAACATGCCGTTAACCATACCCAGTCCTGCACGGAGGATGGGTACAATAGCAAGCTTTTTGCCCTTTATCATTTTTTGTGTAGTTTTTTTGATGGGGGTTTCAATTTCCACATCTTCTAAAGGCAGGTCTCTTAATGCTTCGTAACACATCAGCATCGTTATTTCTTCAACAAGTTCGCGAAATTCTTTGTTTGTCGTAGAAATCTGGCGCAGAATAGTTGTTTTATGTTGAATTAATGGGTGATCTAAAATCGTAATGTTATTCATAATATACTCCCTGTATTATTCTTCGTCTTTTGCTTTGGATACAATTAGGTTTGTAATAATGCCGAGGATTAATGCACATGCAATTGATGTAATTGTAATTTTTCCAAATGTAAGAGTCAGTCCACCGATACCTGCAATCAAAATTACAGAAACAACAAAGAGATTTTTATTGAGATTTAGATTTACTTGCGAAATCATCTTTAACCCCGAAACCGCAATAAAACCGTAAAGAGCCATACAAACGCCGCCCATCACGCAGGAGGGAATAGAATTAACAAACGCTATAAACGGAGAGACAAACGCAATCAGAATAGCAAGAAGAGCAGCCGTGATAATTGTTAAAACAGAAGCATTTCTTGTGATTGCCACACAGCCGACAGATTCACCGTAAGTTGTATTAGGACATCCACCAAATAAAGCACCCACAATGGAACCAATGCCATCTCCAAGCAATGTTCTGTGAAGGCCGGGTTCTTCGAGAAGATCTGTTTCGATAATAGAAGAAATGTTTTTGTGGTCTGCAATGTGTTCGGCAAAAACAACGAAGGCAACAGGAATATATGCAACCGCAATTGTGCTGATATACGCAGAATTTAATTCGCCAACACCTTTAAAGGCTGTAAGGAATGTAAAGTCAGGAACAGAAAGGAATGTGTTTAAGGTTACACCGTTTTCAACCAGTTCTATAAAAGGTGCAACGTTCAGAACTTTAATTGCATCAATATCAGCTGCATATCCAATAAACGTGAATATTGCCGCAACAATGTAACCACCCAAAATACCCATAATAAACGGAATTAGCTTTAATGTCTTTTTGCCGTATGTGGAGCAAATTATGGTTATGATAAGCGTAACCAATCCGCACAAAACGGTAATGAGTGGAGAAGTCATAATATTGGGAATGCTACCTTTAGACATGTCACTGATTGCATTTCCAGCAAGACTTAGACCGATAATCGCAACGGTGGGGCCAATTACAACAGCCGGCATAATTTTATTAATCCAGTTTACGCCGACAAATTTAACAATAACAGCAATGATAACGTAAACAAGACCTGCAAATATGGCGCCAATGATCAATCCTAAAAATCCCAAAGACATGGATACGCCACCTGCAAATGCAGCAATCATAGGGCCAATAAATGCAAAAGAAGAACCCAGAAATACAGGAGATTTCTTTTTTGTGAAGGCTATGTACACAAGTGTACCGATACCTGCACCAAAAAGAGCAGCGGCTGAACTCATAGTTGTTTCACATGCACCATTTATAATGACAGGAACAACCAAGGTGGCAGTCATAATGGCTAATAATTGCTGAATGGCGTAGATGATAAGTTGTCCGAATTTTGGCTTGTCGTTTACACTGTAAACTAATTTCATGATAAAACTCTTCCTTTCTTTGAGTTGTCACAAATTTTGATAAAGAATATTAACTCACTTATTATAAAATATACAATAAAATAGAAATTTTGTCAATTATTTTATGTATTTTTTCCCAAATATTTTTGCCCAATACTTGACATAAATGTAGGATGTATTTTATAATGAAACAAGACTAAGATCGCAATGCGAATTAAATTTAAAAAAATTAAGTGTTGTCAGATTTTTTATAAGGAGCACAACATATGAATATCAAGGATTGTATGTATAACGAAAATGAGTTCGGTATGAATTATAAAATATTTTATCCCGATATGTACATAGATTTACCCTTGCTTGTATATCTTCACGGTGCAGGCGAGAGAGGGAAAGATATATCTCATTTATATCGTCATGGAATCCCAAAATTGATAAATGAAGGAAAGGAAATTCCGGCGGTCATACTTTCTCCGCAATGCCCGGAGTGGTGTGTATGGGATAATATAGTAGATCGCGTCAAAAAGCTAATAGACCGTGTTGCAGAAGAATTTGGGATTCAAAAAGATCGTATATGCATAACAGGTTCAAGCATGGGTGGATTCGGTACATGGATGATGGGAAAAACATATCCTTCTTTTTTTGCAGGAATTGCACCGGTTGCAGGTGGTGGAATGTCTTGGAGAACTTCGAAACTGCACACAACACCTGTTTTAGCTGTGCACGGAAGTACAGATGATGTGGTGCCGCTTGTTTATTCGCAGCTTATGGTTGATGGTGTTAACAACAATGGTGGTAATGCAGAACTGATAGAATTGGATGGTTATGGACATAACGACGGGATTGATTATGCTTATCGAAACACCAAGCTGATTGACTGGCTCACAAAACAGAGAAGAACAAGCCATGATTATGTGCCAGAGGTTTGTGAGGAGATTTTTAAATAGGAACATAAGGAGTGTATAGCAAGTGACAAATATTATGGTCGTCGGACTTGGCTTAATCGGCGGTTCTTATGTTAAAGCATTAAAAGGATTTCCGAATGCTGCAGTTTACGGCGTTGATTTAAATGAGGCAGTTTTGCGACAGGCGGAGCAAGATGGCGTCATTGTAAAAGGATATGTGGATGCAGAAGAAATTCTAAAGGATATGGACGTGGTCATTTTGTGTATTATGCCACGTATAGCAATTGAATTTATCAATCGACACATATTTAAACCCGGCGCATTAGTAACAGATGTTTGTGGTGTAAAAGGTATGATGTTTCATAAGATTGTAAATCATGACATTGATTTTATTGGTGGTCATCCTATGGCAGGAAAAGAGTGTGACGGGTATGAAAATTCCTCAGCAGATTTGTTTCGCGGTGCGAATTATATTATGGTTACCCGCGAACGCAATAAAGTGGAAAATATCCAGATGCTGCAAGATATAATTAAATATATCGGTTGCGCAAAAATTACACGTACAACTTCTAAAGAACATGATGTGATGATTGCGTACACCAGTCAGTTGATGCATGTTGTTGCTGCAACGTTGTGTGATAATGAGATTTTAGACCGTGCAGAAGGATTTAGTGCGGGGAGCCTTCGGGATTGTACACGTGTTGCAAAACTTAATCCCGAAATGTGGGCTGAACTATTTGTGGAAAATAAAGAGGCATTATCGGAACAAATTAAAGTTTTTACCAAAAGTTTAAACCACATTGATAGAATGATTCAAAATGCAGATTTTGATGGAATCAAACATTTTTTAACAAATACATCAGAACGCAAAAAGCGGTATTTGGCAGAAAATGAGCGAAAATGATAACCAAAAAGTTCCCGTTGAAAAAATAATAGGACAATTTACCTCCTTGCGTTGTTTTGCATAGTATGTAGCATAACGAATCAAGGAGGTAAGCGATTATGGGATGCAACGGCGGTCTTTTCGGTTTTGGCGATAACAACAACTGCTTGTGGATTATCATTATCTTAATCCTTATCTGCAGCTGCTGCAACGACTAATTGTTTAAAAGCAAGATGCCACTCGACTTTTGTCGGGTGGCATCTTTTTATATTTCCTTATTTTGTGCGTTGATGTATTCAATTCCAAAATCATGAAATTTGTCTGTGTATTCCTTGGAAAGCTCTGCATCTGTAATAAAATAGTCAATACCGTCTAAAGGTGCGAGCTTATAAAAACCAATTTTTCCAATTTTACCAGAATCACAGAGATAATATTTTTTACTTGCATTTGCAAACATTTGTTGCTTGATAAAGCATTCCTGTTCGTTGCTTTCTAATATGCCAGAATCTGGTGTAACACCTTTGCTGGAGAAGAAAAACTTACCTGCAAAAAAGTTGTTGCGAATGGTGTTTTCAGCCAGAGAGCCAACAAAGGACTGATTGTTGCTCACTAAGCCCCCAACAGTAATCAACTTTACAGATTCTGTGCCGGAAAGCTCATTAATAACTCGAAGTGAATGCGTAATTACCGTGATATTTCTGATTTTCTTTAGTTCCTTTGCAATATAAAATGTTGTAGTGGAGGAGTCTAAGAAAATTGTATCACCGGGAACAATATGCTGCGCAGCAGCCTTGGCTAATAGCTCTTTTGCTGCGGAATTGGTTTGCTTTCGTTTTTCCAGAGATAAGTCGTAGGACGAACTGTCGGCAATTGGAACTGCGCCACCGTGGGTTCTGATTAAAGCTTCTTGTTTTTCCAGTTTTTCCAAATCGCGTCGAACTGTTTCTTCGGTTACACCAAGTTCAACGCTCAGTTTGCTTACCCATACAGCACCGTCACTATTTAAAATTTCAAGAATTCGCTTCTGGCGTTCTAATGCAAACATTTCGTCACCTCAACACTCACTGTTTTTTCAGAATTTTAACTTTGTCGCCATTTCTGAGCATAGTAGAGTTGGCATCGTCTGTATCAATATGCATCTCACAACGGAAATCGTCGCGTACGCGCACTTGAACATCATAGAATCTAGTGGGTTTAATACCTTCAACTAAAACATCAACATATTCGTTGTCAGAAATGCCGTTTGCAGCTGCGTAGTCGGGATCTAAATGAATATGTCTGTTGGCGATGATAACGCCTTCATTCAAATAAACCGATCCTTTAGGACCAACTAAAACAAGCCGCTCAGAATCTTTAATGTTGCCGGAAGGACGGACAGGAGGGCTAACCTTTAACACAAAAGTGTCAGTCTTAGAAATTTCAACCTGCGTGTCTTTTCTAACGGGGCCTAAAACCCGAACTTTTTCAATAGACTTTAATGAAGGTCCAACCAGTGTTACGAACTGGTCAGAGGCAAATTCGCGACCCATCAGTGTCTTTTTCTTAGTCAATTCAAAACCCTCGCCAAAAAGAGTATCTAAATCCTTTCTGGAAAGATGTACATGTCTTTGGGAAACACCAATTGTTACGCAGTCGCGATTCTTTTCAATTTCTGCGACCGCATTTCTTACTGCTTCTTCTATTACCTTTAAATCATACATAGCCATACACTCACTTTTTCAGAAGATTTTAGTCTGTTTCTGTGTCGAAGAACTTAATTACTTCCTCGTGGGGACGTGATATAACGGCCTTGCCAAATATCTGACCTAATACAGAGGCTCTTCGTTCACCGGCTTCGATTGCTGCCTTTAC
>JAZNIA010000005.1:0-7140 GCA_045577195.1 Congzhengia sp. | reverse complement strand
AACATCAATACCGTTTTCAATGGATTTTTTGCAGAACTGCTCTACTACATCGTCTGCATAGTGCTTGTATCCCAAAATATTCTGACCGCGGAACAGCATCTGAAGTTTCGTGTTCGGCATTGCTTTTTTGATTGCTCTGAGTCTTTCCCAAGGGTCTTCGTTTAAAAAACGCATACATGCATCGAAGGTCGCTCCGCCCCAGCATTCTACGGACCAGTATCCAACCTTGTCTAAGATTTCAAGTGCGGGCAGCATATCTTCGATTTTCATTCTGGTTGCCGCCTGAGACTGGTGCGCATCACGCAGAATGGTATCTGTAATATATAATTTGTTCGCCATATGTTTTCTACCTTTCTCCTTAAAATGAACCGGGGTTCATCTGTGGATATATTATAATCGATTGTCGAACCTTTAATTCATGAACAATGTCAAGAATGCGCCTGCTGCAATCGCAGAACCGATAACGCCGGCAACATTGGGACCCATTGCGTGCATGAGCAGGAAGTTTTTCGGATTTTCTTTCTGACCCACAACCTGAGACACACGCGCTGCCATCGGAACAGCAGATACACCTGCAGAACCGATAAGGGGGTTGATTTTGTTCTTTAAGAACAGGTTCATGAATTTTGCAAGCAGTACGCCACCTGCGGTACCAAAACCAAACGCAACAATACCCATTGCAATGATCTGCAGGGTTTTCGGTGTTAAGAACACGTCAGCCGTTGCAGTTGCACCAACAGAGATACCCAGGAAAATGGTAACAATGTTCATCAGTTCATTCTGAACGGTCTTGCTCAAGCGTTCTGCAACGCCGCATTCTTTGAGCAGGTTACCCAGCATCAGGCAACCAATCAGAGCAGCAGCTGAGGGCAGAAGCAGAGAAACGAACGCTGTTACAACGATAGGGAAAATGATTTTTTCTGTTTTGGAAACTTCACGGAGCTGCTTCATCTCAATCATACGCTCTTTTTTCGTGGTGAGAAGTTTCATAATCGGCGGCTGGATAACCGGAACCAACGCCATGTAGGAATATGCTGCAACCGCAATCGGTCCTAACAATTCCGGTGCCAGTTTCGAGGTTACAAAGATTGCGGTCGGACCGTCAGCACCGCCGATGATACCGGTAGAAGCTGCTTCAAAGGGCGTAAAGCCAAACAGAATTCTGGTACCAAAGAATGTCAGGAAAATACCCATCTGCGCTGCAGCGCCTAAAAGCAAGCTCTTGGGATTTGCAATCAGGGGACCGAAATCGGTCATCGCGCCAACACCGATAAAGATTAAGCAGGGGTAAATACCCAGCTTAACGCCTAAGTACAAATAGTCAATGAGGCCCGGGGTAATGTCGCCTTTTCCGCCAAACATATCCCAGTGCACATGACCGTCTTTGAATAATTCTGTATGATACATTTCTGCACCGGGCAGATTTGTCAGCAGCATACCAAACGCGATAGGCAGGAGCAGCAACGGCTCAAACTTCTTCACAATTGCAAGATACATCAAAACAAAGGAGACTAAAATCATCGCCAAAACTCTCCAGTCATTTGCGATCATCGCAAAGCCCATATCGCTGAGAAAGCCTTTGATTGCACTTAAGAAGGAATATCCCTCTTCTGCTGCATCCACGTTGGCAAACAGGTTTTCAATCATCGAAATCTTAACGCTTTCAGCAGAGTCCGCCGCGGTCATATCAATGACGTCTCCGGGAACGGTAATGTACTGGAGCATTGCCTCTACCGCCGGAAATTCACCAGCAAAACCGGGAATTTCTGCAGATAAGATGATTTCTTTCTTTGCACCGGCATCCATTGCACCTGTTGCAATATAACCGGGATAATTGTTGATTACGATTTTACTTCCGTCACTATTGATTGCAAGCGCGGAATCTGCTATATCTGTATCACTTACGTTCTGAATGGTCATGGTCAGCGTTTTTGCCGCGTCGTCATAGTTTGCGGACACGACAGAAACCACCTGCGGTTCATTTACGACTTCCTCTGTTGCGAAAGCTGCAATTGTACCGGAAAAGACCACCAAAAGCATAAGCAAAGCTGAAACTATTTTTTTGCTCATGTTATATATCCTCCTGTGTCTTATGCAATTGTGCAAAGAACTGCGCCGCTTTCAACGGTCGCACCCTTGGTTACGTTTACAGCTGTTACTTTACCTGCACAGGGAGCCATGATTTCATTTTCCATTTTCATAGCCTCTAAAACCATCAGAACCTGACCTTCGGAAACGGTGTCACCAACGTTTACGTTTACAGCCAGAATGGTTCCGGGCATGGGGCAGTTTACAGTTTCGCCTTCACCGTTTGCAGCAGGAGCAGCTGCAGGAGCGGGAGCGGCTGCGGGAGCCTGCGCGGGAGCATTTGCGTCCATCAGTTCGATTGTGATTTCATAATCTGTTCCGTTTACATTTACTTTATACTTGTTCATGCTTTGTCAATTCCTTTCATAAATGAAATATGTTCTTTTAAATTAAAGTTTTTTAATCGAAAGAATCCGAATTCCGGTAACATCCGTTCCCAGTTCTTCCGCCAACGCTGCAGAAACTGCAGCCACAAATTCACCCTTGTTTGCAATCGCGTTGCCGCCTGCTTGAGCAGGAGCGTTTGCAACAGGTGCTGCTGTCTTTTTGTTGTCTTTAATCAATGCTTTGCAAAGCGCACCCATGATGCTGCAAATTACGATGATACAAATCAGACCGACAAAAACCAGACCGAAACCAAAACCAAACACGGTAAGATTCCCAATTTTTTCTGCTGCCTCCAATGAAATTGTCATTGTATGCTGCCTCCCTTCATAAAAGTCCTTTACCGAAATGCAAAAGCATGTTTTTCCGAAAAAAGCAAATCTTTCGCACTTATATCATTTTATCAAAATGATAAATAAATATCAATATCTAAATCAAAATTTTTTTAAATTTCGATAAAAAAACGAAAAAAACAAAAAAATAGCGGTTCACCTATTGTAATTTGAACAAAAAACCGATATGATATAGGAAGGGAAATTGAAACTGGAGCAAATGAGGGTTGGTAAAATGGATATTATCAAACAAATTGAGCAAAACTTTTCGGATTTTAGCAAAGGGCACAAACTGATTGCGGAATTTATCCGCGAAAATTACGACAAGGCGGCTTATATGAACGTAGAACAGCTCTCCGCCTCCGTAGGAATCAGCGAGGCTACAGTGGTGCGTTTTTCCGCAGAACTGGGCTTTGGAAAGTTTCAGCAATTTCAGCGTGCACTACAGGACTACGCAAAATCAAAGCTGACCAGCATACAGCGTATGGACAGAGCCTATGATTTATACCGCGATACGGACATATTATCCTCCGTCCTTGGCGCAGACATTGAAAAAATCAAGACCACCCTTTCTGATATTGACCGCATTGCTTTTTCCTCTGCCATTGAAAAAATTGCAAACGCGAAAAACATTTATATTATCGGACTGCGCTCCGCATCGTCGCTGGCAGGTTTTTTAGGCTATTACTTAAACCATCTGTTCTCCAACGTACACCTGATTAACAGCGCAACGGCGGGCGAGCTTTTTGAACAGATGTTTCGCGTTGGCGAGGGAGACGCTGTCATTGGCATCAGTTTTCCGCGGTATTCCCTGCGTACTGTTCGCGCCCTGCGTTATGCAAAGAAAATGGGTGCTTCTGTAATCGGTATTACGGACGGAGAAAATTCTCCGATTTTAGAGATTTCAGATCACACGCTTCTGGCGCGAAGTGATATGGACTCCTTTGTAGACTCCCTGGTTGCGCCCTTATCGGTTATCAACGCATTGGTCGTTGCATTAGGCATGATGCGAAAGGACGAGGTCAGCAAATCACTGGCAAAACTGGAAAGCATATGGCAGGATAACGAGGTATATGACGATGGAAAATAAAGAAATGACAGTTTTAGACTTTGATTATGAGTTGCCCGAAGAGCTGATCGCGCAAACGCCTCTTGAGGACCGACCTGCATCTCGTCTTTTGGTTTTAAACAAAGAAGATGGAACGGTTGCGCACAAGAGCTTTCGTGATATATTAGACTACTTAAAACCCGGAGACTGTCTGGTTTTAAATGACACGAAGGTGATTCCCGCGCGGCTTTACGGCGAGCGCGAGGACACCGGCGCCCCCGTAGAGTTTTTGCTGCTGGAGCAAAAAAATGAGGACATCTGGAATGTAATTCTAAAACCCGGAAAAAAATGCAAACCCGGACATATGATTTCTTTCGGAAACGGGAAATTAAAAGCAGAAATCTTAGAAATTACCGACGGCGGAAACCGACTGGTAAAGTTTATATATGATGGAATTTTTAACGAAATTTTATCGGAGCTGGGCGAAATGCCCCTGCCGCCTTATATTCATGAAAAACTGCAGGACCGCGACCGTTATCAAACGGTTTACGCCAAGCACGACGGTTCTGCCGCCGCTCCTACTGCAGGTTTGCATTTTAATGATGAGATGCTGGAAAAGGTGCGTGAAAAAGGGGTTCGCCTTGCTTTTGTAACGCTCCATGTCGGGCTGGGAACCTTTCGTCCGGTAAAGGCAGAAAAGGTATCTGAGCACCTGATGCACGAAGAGTTTTATCACATGACGGAAGAAACGGCAGCTTTGATTAACCAAACCAAGGATGCAGGCGGACGGATTATCTGCGTTGGAACAACGTCCACCCGTGTGATTGAATCTATTTCAGACGAAAACGGACGTGTCTCAGCAGCGTCGGGCTATACCAATATTTTTATTTATCCCGGATACCGATTTAAATGTTTAGACGGTTTAATTACCAACTTTCATCTGCCAAAATCAACTTTGATTATGCTGGTTTCTGCCTTGGCAGGAAGAGAAAACGTTTTAAATGCTTACAAAGAAGCAGTTTCTGAGCAGTACAGATTCTTTAGCTTTGGCGACGCAATGTTTATCGTATAAAAGAACTTTTTCCTTTATACAGATCAGAGATAATCGACAAAAGATAAAAGAAAATGTACGTTTTCGCCTGGAAGCTAAATGAAAACCAAACAAATCATTCACTTTAAAACCACATAAATCTTTACTTTTGCAAAAAAGTGCTATGACAAAATGTCATAGCACTTTTTTTGTATCACGCAATACAAATCCGTGTCGCATAAAACCTTATAAAAACCCAAAAGAGGGTACTATATAGTACCCTCTTTCGTAAGATTTAAAATCTTATATCTTATTTCTCTGTGTAGATCTGAACCATATCTTCAAATCTTTCGGTTTCGCCGATGATAGCGACCACTTTGTAGTCGTGTTTGCCGTAAGATTCTTTGATGTATGCTGTGCCGTTGAGAGCTTTAACTGCGTTTGCAGGGTTGCTGCTTGTCAGTTTAGCAACGTCAACCTGAGCATAGGTGTTGCCTTCTGTTTCGCTCATTCTCAGAACGATCTGATCTTCCAGACCTGTTGCTTTGTCTTCATCCCATACGCCGTCAACGTCGATTGTCAGCTTGTTGCCGTCAACCTTAACAACAGTACCCATTACCAGAGCAATGTCGTTCTTAGCAAGCAGTTCTTCTGTGTACTTGTACTCTGTTGCAAATTTGCCTTCAGAGATGTCGAAGATCAGTTCTGTCTTAACGATTTCGTCGTTGCCGTTTACAGAGTAACGGAATACGTCACCAACTGTCATAGCTGTAACTTTTTCTTCGAAGCTTACAGTTTTATCAACAATTTCACCGCTCTGAACGAATGTATATTTTGTTACTTCGTTGTCGTTTGCGTCAAGAGCTGTAGATACGCCCTTAACAACTGCCAGGTGAGACTTCTTCATGCTGTTTGCTACTTCTTCGTTAACGAGAGCTGCGCCAAGGTAGTCATCGTTTTCGAAGGTGAACAGTGTAGCTTTGTAAGAAACATCTTCATCCATTGTAGCGAAGGATGTCAGTTCGAGGTCATCTTCGTCTACATTGTATGTTTTGGTTTCACCAACCTCGGATACCGGTGCAACGAACAGCTTGGAGCTTTCGTCCAGATCCTGACCAGCGAATGTTACTAAATCGTCGTTGTATTTACCTTCTTTTGCAACTAAGGAGAAGGAAGCGCCTTTTGCAGGGAATCTCAGTTCGTTGATTTCGCCGTCTGCATTCAGCTTGTAGGTAACAATTCTCTTAGCTGTGTTGCTGATTGCTACATCTTTGTCAGCATTATCTGCAACTAAGGACTTAATTGTAGCGAAGTAAGTATCCTGAGATTTGTCAGCCTTCTTGTAAACTTTGTAGGAGTCACCTTCGTAAACTCTTACAGAGGATGCAACGTCAAGTGTTTCGATGTTGCCTTCAACTGTGAAGAGCTTCATCTGCCATGTTTTAGCGCTGAAGATTTCTTCATAATCGCAAGCAACGATGAAGGAGTAGTTCTTGTTTGCAACAGAAGCTGCGTCTGCATCATATACTAAGCCATCAATTGTGATGTAGAAGATACCTTCGTGACCTGCTGCGAGTTTCGGTGCGTTAGCATCTAATTCGTAGTAGGTGTCTTCGATTAAGTATTTGCCTGTAGGTGTTACTTCACTTACAGAACCTGTTACTGTGATGTCTGTTACGTAGATGTCCATGTAAGGAACGTTTTCAAAATCTTCTGCTACGCCTTTAACAGCAGGAGCAACGATGTTGAGGATGTCGTCCTTCTGGATGTCTTCCATTGTGATTGCGTTGCCTTCTGCATCGTAGAGGTTGTAGATGAAGGTTTCATCTGCTCTGTTTTCTACGTTCAGATCTAAAACGCCGGATGTTAATTTGATGTATTCATCGTCAGCTCTTACGCTGTCAACCTGTCTGTAAGCATAGTCTGTAACGAAGATTTTGGTGTAATCTGCGTTCTTCGGACCCATGAAGGTGATGGAGTTAGCCATTTCAACCAGGAGGTATTCAATCGCTTTATCGCCAGCGAGATCCTTCTTAGCTGCTGCGCTTACTAACGCTTCGAGGTCTTTTGTTTCGATTACTGTACCATTGTAGTAAATTGTTGCTTTTTTATCAACGTCGATTTCAGTTGTTCTAGCATCGTCTTCGTCAGCGTAGTATTCGAATACGCCTGCTGCGTAGCTTTCGAAGTCGCCTTCTACTGTTTCAGAAACGGTAGATTTAGAATCTGCAACAACTGCGAGGAGTTCCCACTCTTCG
>JAZNIA010000004.1:0-10080 GCA_045577195.1 Congzhengia sp. | reverse complement strand
CTGACGGCGATACCGGCTCAAACATGTCGATGACGGTAACCGCAGCAGCAAAGGACGTTTTAAAAAATAACTATACATCAGTTGGGAAGGTAATGTCGGGCATTGCTTCCGCTTCTTTGCGCGGAGCGCGCGGTAACTCCGGCGTTATTTTGTCCCAGCTGTTTCGCGGCATGTCCAGAAGACTTGCTGATTTAACCACAGCAGACGCAAAAGACATTGCCGAATGCTTAAAAGAAGGTGTAAACGCAGCGTATAAAGCTGTTATGAAGCCTATGGAGGGTACTGTTTTATCCGTATCCCGCGACGCAGCTGATGCAGCAGTTGCTGCACTTGACTCCACGGGCGATATTATTGAGATTATCCGCATTGCCACAAAGGCTGCGCAGGAAAGTCTTGCCCGTACTCCCGAACTTCTGCCCCAGCTCAAGCAGGCAGGCGTTGTAGACTCCGGCGGCCAGGGTGTTGTATACATGCTGGAGGGTGCGCTCTCCTATCTCGAAACAGGCGAAGTAATTGAGCTTGCCGATTCTGAGGTCAGCGTAAATACAACGCTTGACAAAAAAGCAATCGATGCAAACATTGAGTTTATTTACTGCACCGAATTTTTGATCGAAAAAGCAGCAAATGCATCTCCTGTTGGTCTGTTCCGCGACAGAATTTCCAAAAAGGGCGACTGCATGGTTGTCATTGACGATGACGATATTGTAAAGGTTCACATTCACACCAACGAACCCGGTTATGTCATTCAGGAAGCGATTAAGGTCGGCGAACTGGTAAATATTAAAATTGATAATATGAAATACCAGCACAGCGAGTCTGAATCTGCTGCGCCTCAGGAACCGGAAAAAGAAATCGGCTTTGCAGCAGTTGCAGCGGGCGACGGCTTAGAACGCATTTTCTTAGACTTGGGCGTGGATTCCGTCATCAAAGGCGGTCAGACCATGAATCCCAGCACGGATGATATTCTTTCCGCAGTAAACAGAATCAACGCAAAGACTGTGGTTATTTTACCCAATAATAAAAATATTATTATGGCAGCAAAGCAAGTTCCCGATTTAACAGATAAAAATATTATTGTAATGGAAACGCGCTCTGTTCCCGCGGGTATTGCGGCAAAGCTTGCATTTGACCCGGCTTCATCTTTAGAGGATAACGTTTCTGCCATGAACGAAGCAATCGCTTCCATCAAAACCGGTATGGTAACCTACTCTGTCAGAAACTTTGTGTTCGAGGACAAAGAGTACCCCGAAAACAAAATCATCGGTCTTGAGGGCGGTGCGATTAAATCCGTCGGCGACGATTCCTTTGAAGTTTTAAAGGCGCTTTTGGAAAACATGGTAGACGATGACAGCGAGGTAATCAGCATTTATCTCGGAGGCAACGTAACCATGGATCAAAAAGAAGAAATTGAAGAGGCGCTCGAAGAAAAATATGAAGACTGCGATATTTTGGTTTACGAGGGCGGTCAGCCTTTGTATGACTACATCTTCTCAGTTGAATAGGTGTGATTTTTCTTGCGTATGTTAAATGAAAACATTACCGCACTTCGCGGTATCGGACAAAAGCGTGCGGATTTATTTCGCACGCTTGGTCTTTATTCGGTAAAAGACCTTTTGCACTATTATCCCCGTGATTATGAAGATCGTACGAAATTCAAAAAAATTGCAGAACTCAAAGACGGCGACACGGTTTGTATTAAAGCCCGTGCCGTTTCTTCCCTGCGCGAAAATCATATTCGAAAAAACCTGTATGTCTGCTCGCTCAAAGTATCAGACGGTACAGGTTTTTTAGAGCTTGTCTGGTTTAACAACCGATTTATTAAAAATATGATTTCCCTGGACAAGGAATACATATTTTACGGCAAGGTAACCCTCTCGCCGAAACGACGGATGCAAAGTCCTTTGTTTGAGCTGCCGGACGCAAACAAGGTGACCGGAAAAATTCTTCCGGTGTACAGTCTGTGTGCGGGACTCACATCCAAAATCATTCACGATACCGTTTCTCAGGCGCTGGATTCCTGCGCAGATTTTCTGCCCGAAACGTTGCCCGAATCCATTTTAAAGCAGCACAAGCTTTGCTCTATCAGCTATGCCATACGCAACATCCATTTCCCCAAGGACGATACTGCCCTTGCAATTGCGCGCAGACGTCTGGTGTTTGAGGAATTGTTTCTGTTTCAGTCGGCAGTTGCATTTTTGCGCAAAAGCCGCTTTGCAACAAACGGTGTGCCCCTTCCTGACACGGAATGCGTTACCGAATTTATACACACACTTCCATTTCCACTAACAGGGGCACAAAACCGCGTGATTTCTGAAATTTGTGCCGATTTAAAAGAAGCGATACCCATGAGCCGATTGGTTCAGGGAGACGTGGGTTGCGGTAAAACCATGATTGCCGCCGCTGCCATGTTTATTTGCTCAAAAAACGGACATGCCTCCGCCCTGATGGCGCCCACAGAAATTCTTGCTACGCAGCATTATGAATCCTTATCTTCTTTATTCGCGCCCTTCGGCATGGAGGTGCGGCTGATTACCGGCTCACTCACCGCAAAAAGACGGCGTGAAATCATGGAAGAAATTGAAGCCGGCAAAGTAAAAATTATCGTAGGCACCCATGCGCTGATTAGCGAAAAAACCGTTTTGGGAAATCCTGCGCTGATTATTACGGACGAACAGCACCGGTTCGGCGTGGGTCAGCGGAAAACACTTGAGGACAAAGGCACGCACCCGCACACGTTGGTTATGACTGCAACTCCGATTCCAAGAACGCTTGCACTCATTCTGTATGGCGATCTGGATATATCCGTAATTGATGAGCTGCCCCCCGGCAGAAAAGAAATTGACACGTTTGTGGTAGGCGAGACCATGCGCCAGCGTGTGTACGCATTTATCAAAAAGGAAACAGACAGTGGCAGGCAGGTATATGTTGTGTGTCCTGCCGTTGAGCCGTCAGAAATCCCCGGCATAAAAGACGTGCTCACCCATGCAAAAGAGCTTGCCCATCTGTTTGGCAAAGAACACGTTGCCTATATTCATGGTAAAATGAAGCCTGCGGAAAAAGACGAAATGATGCGCCGGTTTAAAAACGGCGAAATAAAAATTCTAGTTGCAACCAGCGTAATTGAAGTAGGCGTAAATGTACCAAACGCGTCTGTAATGATAATTGAAAACGCAGCACGGTTCGGGCTTTCGCAATTGCATCAGCTCCGCGGCAGAGTCGGCAGAGGAAGTGATAAGGCATACTGTATTTTGTTTCCCGGAGAAAATATCCCGCCGGAAATTCCGCGCATGGCAGCAATGAAACGGTTTCGAGACGGTTTTAAAATTGCGGAAGAGGATTTAAAATTGCGCGGTCCGGGTGAGTTTTTCGGCGCACGCCAGCACGGGTTCATGCCCTTTAAAATTGCAAACCTTTACTGCGACGCCGACATATTAAGGGAGACGACCCAGTGCACGAAAAAGCTGTTTGCATCGGATCCCGACCTGAAAAAGAAAGAAAATCAACCGATTTTCGACGCAATATTAAGGTTATTTGACACAAACATTACATTTATTTAACACTTTGACAAATAGCATTGACATTTTCCAAATTTCAGATAAAATATAAAGTGATAATATGTCAATTTATAAAATAAAGTGCGGTGAAGGAAAGTTGCGAGTAATTTCAGGCAGTGCACGTGGCAAAAAACTCTTGTGCAGTGAAGGTTTAAGCGTCCGACCGACGCTGGATCGGGTGAAAGAATCCGTATTCAATATGATCGCATTTGACCTTCCCGACGCGCGCGTACTGGATTTGTTTTGCGGAAGCGGCGCTTTGGGCATTGAGGCGCTAAGCCGCGGTTCTGCCCACGCTGTGTTTGTAGACAATAATCCCGTATCCATGGAATATACAAAAAAGAACCTCATCGGGACCAGACTGTTAGACGCTGCGACCTTGGTTCTTTCCGATAGTATATCCTACCTTTCGGATACCGCGCAAATCTTTGACATTATCTTTATTGACCCGCCGTATAAAGCGCAGCTCTATGAACCGGTCATAAATACAATGATAGACCGCGGGCTTTTAGCGCCGGGAGGAACGCTTGTGATTGAATCGGCATTAGACGATGTGCCGAAGATTCCGCAAGGGGTGTTCTCCAGTGTACGCGAAAAGAAATACGGCAAAGTAAAAATCCTGATTATAAAGGCGTGACGAACGTGAAAATTGCAGTTTATCCCGGAAGTTTTGACCCGATTACCTGCGGTCATCTCGACATTATAAAACGCAGCTGCCAGATTTTCGATAAGGTGATTGTTGCAGTTTTAAACAACGCTTCAAAAAAACCTTTGTTCTCCGTAAAGCAACGAATGAACCTTATTTCCCGTTGCACAAAGGATTTTCCCAACTGCGAAGTAGACTGCTTTGACGGACTGCTCATGGATTACGCCAAAGAGAAAAACGCCTGCACGATTGTACGCGGACTGCGAGCAATTTCCGACTTTGAATATGAATTTCAGATGGCGCTTTTAAACAAAAAACTCCAGCCGGAAATTGAAACGATGTTTATGGTCACCAATTTAAACTGTTTATATATCAGTTCCAGCGTAGTAAAAGAAATCTGCTACTACGGGGGAGACGCTGAGGGGTTACTCCCTGAAGAAATTATAAACGATGTGAAATATATGATAGAGAAGGAGTGTTAGGTTATGGACATTGAACAACTCATTGATGCATTGGAGGACAAAATCGAAGAATGCACCACGATACCGCTTTGGGGACGCGGCATCATCGACAAGGACGAACTTTTAGACCTGATTTCCGATATTCGCATGAAATATCCGGACGAAATGAAACAGGCAAAATGGGTAAAAGAAGAACGTTCTCGTATTATCAGCGATGCACAGAAAGAGGCCGCTTCCATCATCAAAGCTGCTGAAGAAAAAATCGCTGCGATGGTAAACGACCACGACATTACCCAGCTGGCCTACGAAAAAGCCAACCAGATTGTTGACAGCGCGCAGAGCAATGCGCACGAAATCAGAATCGGCGCAAACCAGTATGCCGACGATGTGCTCCGTGCATTAGAAGACGAGCTCATCAGAACCGCTGAAACAATCCGTTCAAACAGAACAGGAACAAGATAAAACAGCGTACATAGTATTGCTTAAAATTTAAAAGCCTGAAATGTTGTAAAAACAAACGGTGCGGAGAATTTCATATTTTCCGCACCGTTGTTTTAAAGCCCCATGTATATTTAAATGTTCCCATCCATATACTGTACCATATTTTAAAACAGGTGGTTATGTTATGGTAAAAAACATTATTTCCGCAGCAAAAACGATTTTGCTTCCGGTACTGGTTGGCTTTCTTTCAGGACTCCTCATTCAAAACAACACAGATCTTTATAATGTACTAATAAAACCGCCCTTTGCCCTTCCGGGCAATCTGTTTGCCGTGGTATGGACGGTGCTGTATCTTCTGATGGGGGTTTCGTTATACCTATTTAAAAGAACAAATCTGCCAAAACAGGAAAAAGACGAGGGTTTGCAGCTGTTTTTTACGCAGCTTGCACTAAACTTTCTCTGGCCGATTATATTTTTTAACTTCCGGCTCTTCTTCGTTGCGTTTTTGGTTTTGGTGGTTCTTGTGATATTTATTAGCCTCACGCTGATACGGTTTTATCGGGCAAATACGATTTCCGGCATTTTGTTGTTGCCTTATTTGCTATACACGATTTATGCCGGCTACCTAAACTTTGCAATTTGGTTTTTGAATATGTAAATTCGATTACGGGGTGAATTACGGATGTCAGCTCAATACAGACGTCGAAAAGCAAAAAAGAAAAAAAACGTGAACCAAAGAAGACTTGCCTTTGTGGCAATTGTTACTGTTTTGGTCATATATGTCCTCTACTCTTTTGTGCATTCTATTGCACTTTTAACCTCAAAAAGGGTGTATGAGGGCATTACGCTCAACGGCACCGAAATTGCCGGTATGAACGAAGCAGAACTACGTAAAGCACTGCCCACCATGGCGGAGTTTTCCAACGTCTACGATATTACCATTGAGGCCGAGGGTGTTTCTGAAAAAATCAGCACGCTTTCTTTGGTACCGACACCCGATGTTGACAGCATGATTGCTGCAGCAATGGGATACGGCAGAACAAAAAGCGGTCTTGCGCGCCTTGGCGAAATATCCGATTTAAAGAAAAATCCCGTAAATATCCCATATATGCTCACCTTTGATGAGCACGCACTCCAGCAAACGCTGGATAAAATCTCAGATAAACTTGGTATTACCGCAACCGATAACAAGATTCAAATTGGTTCAGATTCCATCACCATTACGCGTGGTGTACCTGGACGCGGTATTGTATATGCAGACGTCAAAAATGCGATTTCACAATGTCTGCTGGCAAAAAACAACACTGTAACCCTTTCTCTTACAGACATTAATCCCGAGGAAATTACGGTTGACTTTATCGAACGCCACACTTTCCGTGAACCGGAAGACGCAACATACACCATTCAAAATCACAGGCTGGTATTTACAGAAAGCCATCCCGGCATAACCTTAGATGACGGTGACGTAAAACGCGCAATCAAAAAAGCGTCCGGTCAGTCGCAGTTTTCTGTTCCCGCGAAAATTAAGCAACCTAAGGTGTCCACAGAGAGCCTCAGAAATTCTATCTTAGGCGATGTTTTAGGAACATTTTCCTCAGACTTCTCCTCCAGCAGCAAAGACCGCGCGGATAATATCCGCCTTGCCTGCAACAAAATCAATGGCTATGTGCTGGCGCCGGGGGAAGAATTTTCTTACAACACAGTGGTTGGTCCAAGAACTGAGGAATTTGGCTTTAAAATGGCAAACGTTTATGTTGGAAACACCGTTCAGCCCGGCATAGGCGGCGGTATCTGTCAGGTTTCCTCTACCATGTTTAACGCTGTTGTCTATGCGGACCTGGAAATCACGGAACGCAGAAATCACACACTGCCTGTAACCTATGTTCCCATGGGAAGAGATGCAACAGTTTCGTTTGATTTCATTGACTTTAAATTTAAAAATACATATCCTACCCCTATTGAAATCAGTGCGACCTGTGAGGGACGGAAAAACGTTGTTACCATTCGCGGCGTGAACAATCACCCCGAACGAAAAATTGAAATCGAAGCCGAGCGCACAGCAACCACAGAGCCGGACATTGTGCAAAAATACGATTCTACCTTAGAAGAGGGTAAGGTAAAGGTAGAAGAGGCAGGCTCTAAAGGAAGCTCTTACGTAGCATATAAGATTGTATACGAAAACGGCGTACAGGTTTCAAAAGATGTGCTGTGTAGAAGCACGTATAAAGGCGTAGACCGCGTGGAGATAATTGGAACAAAGAAAAAACCGGAACCAACAAAAACGCCGGAACCTGAACCAACGTCGAAACCATCTGCATCACCAAAGCCGTCTGCAACACCGAAACCGACAAAAACACCGGCTCCTTCGTCAAAACCGGAAGGCGAAGATTGATGCTACTTTACAGGAAGTGAGATACCAATGAAATCAAAAGTTGTATATATCTGTTCTGAATGCGGCTATGAGTCTGCAAAATGGATTGGGAAATGCCCCGACTGTGGCGGATGGAACACTTTTGCCGAAGACGTGGTGGTAACCTCCAAAACCACAAAACGGGTTGCGCAGTCCTTTAGCACACCCGTAAAACTTTCTAGTGTTGACACGGCAAAAGACCCGCGGATCCTTTGCGGAATCGGTGAACTCGACCGCGTTTTAGGCGGCGGAATTGTTCGCGGCTCCCTGGTTTTGGTTGGCGGTGAGCCGGGTATCGGAAAGTCTACTATCTTGTTGCAACTCATAAAATCTTTAGAGAAGGACACATCCTTTTTCTATGTTTCGGGCGAGGAATCGGAAAAGCAACTGAAAATGCGGGCAGACAGATTGCATATTCAGCAGGATTTACTTTTGCTCACCGAAACAGACATTGGCGCTGTGATTTCTCATACGGAAGCAATTCGTCCTGATATTTTGATTGTCGATTCCATTCAGACCATGTATAATCCGGAGATTGCCTCCGCACCAGGAACAGTCAGTCAAGTGCGAGACGTTACACTGTCTTTAATGAAGCTGGCAAAGGAACACGCCATTTCCGTGTTTGTGGTCGGTCATGTAACCAAGGACGGCGGATTAGCAGGTCCGAAAGTATTAGAACACATGGTAGACTGCGTTCTCTATTTTGAGGGTGAGCGCCATCAGAGTCACCGAATTCTGCGCGCGGTAAAAAACCGTTTTGGTTCTACAAACGAAATCGGCGTGTTTGAGATGACGGGCGAGGGTTTGATTGAAGTGAAAAATCCCTCCTCCATGATGCTTGAGGGCAGACCGCAAAACGCCCCGGGTTCTACCGTAATCTGTACCCTTGAGGGAACAAGACCACTCCTTGCCGAGGTGCAGGCGCTGTGCTCCCCTACCTCGTTTCCTGCGCCCCGCAGAATGACAACGGGTGCAGACTTTAACCGCATCAATCTCTTGTTGGCAGTTTTGGAAAAACGAGTGGGTATGAACCTTGCAAACCAGGACGTTTATATCAACATCATTGGCGGCATGCGTATTTGTGAGCCTGCTGCAGATTTGGGTATTATCTGCGCCGTGGCATCGGCGTTTCGTAACAAAGAAATCAGTCCCGACATGGCTTTCATCGGCGAAGTCGGGCTAACGGGCGAGCTGCGTGCTGTCAACCAGATTGATAAGCGGCTGAACGAAATTAAAAAGCTTGGTTTTTCCAAATGCATTGTTCCCGAGGCGAACAAAAAGGGACTATCCGCTCCCGACGGGCTTTCGGTCTACTTTGCAAAAAATGTAAACGCAGCATTGCAGTTGTTGTTTTGAATGATAAACCCCTCTTTCCGTTTGGAAAGAGGGGTTTGTTTATTGTTTTTCCATAATCAGCTTTTTTACCTGCGGCAGACGAAGCAAAAGCACTGCACCGATGATTGTAATCAGCAATTCCGGCAGCATATAGCTTCCGTTATAGCACAGAGAATAGAAATACACGTTCCACCCATCAGGGCAAAACACCGAAAATACAATTGCGCCCGAAATAAAATGGGAAATAAAGCGGATGACCAATGCTACCGTGATTCCCATGCATTGCCCAAAAACTCCTTTTTTGCGAAATATGCCAGCTAAACCCAGCGCACCAAAGGCAATGATATAGTCAAACATAAGACAGCCTACCCAGGTCGCTGCTGTCATTCCGTATCCCATAAGCTTTCCCAAATCCATTGCTACCTGCACAAACGCGTATAATATTGCGCAGAAAAGTCCCCATCTGTTGCCAAAACATATGGCAATCACGGCTACGGGCAACATACTCAAAAGCGTAATTGAGCCGCCTAAGGGCAGGTCATATATTTTTACTAAACTCAATACGGCACTCAGTGCAATCAGCACTGCGCTTAGCGTCAATTTTTTTGTTTCATTTTTCATTGTTTCATACCTCTTTCTTTTTGATTCAGGTACACTTTTCAAATAAAACCGTCTTGCAAGAAAAACCCTATCATCATGTACATTCGTTTCGGAGCGACCGAAAAACAAAAATTCGGTGCACCCGATATGGGTACACCGAAATAAAGTCACATGATGCTTCCTTCGTTGGCATTATCCAAATCAGGTATAAGGGTCGAAGATCACATCTTCCTCTCAGCCTATTTTATAAGCTCCCCTGTTAAGTTGTTATTTAGTATAGCACAAAACCCGTAGGTTGTCAAGACAAAATCCGACAATTTTATTCGTACGGTGTCACATCAACAATGGTACCATGATCATATTGCAGAATTTCCTGAGAACCGTCCGCGTTTTTGTGATATATTTTACCGTGCATTTCGCCGTCTGTCATATTTCCGAACAGCATTTCTCCACTGGGGTAAGAGATGTAAAATTCACCGTGGTTGACGTTATTCACCATGGTGAAACGCATTGCCGTACCGTCTTTGAGCACTGCATCTACAATACCATATTCCACAAGCCCTGATGCGCTAAATTTGCCCACGGTTATAAGGGAACCTTGATCATCTTCCATATACAGCGTGCCGTATCCCA
>JAZNIA010000003.1:0-6136 GCA_045577195.1 Congzhengia sp. | reverse complement strand
GACAAAATGATGTAATCGTAGAAATGATGAAAAAAATTGCCGCTTTAGAGCATAATACGCAAAAGAACACGTCTCTCTCTGCTGAAGAATTGGCAGAAGATTCGTCCGCAATCGACCGTTTGGCAGCAGAAAACTTGTAGTTTATATGAAAAAGAGGTGCGACTTAGTTCACACCTCTTTTCGCTTGATGTAGTATTTTTCTCTGGTTTATATGTATGTAATCTTCTTTCCTTGCTCCTCCGCATATGTTGCCGTATAGTATGAACCGCCGTTTGTACGGCGTACATAGGCAAGCACATAGTCGCTTCGGTCGACCATATGACGGTTGCGCGCGTACATACACCCCGAATAGTATTGTTCAGAAAGATAGGTCACCTTGTCTGCCCGCTCTAAAATGTACCAATAGAGCTCTTGCTGCGATTTCTCCCATTTAGACTCCTGACCGCGGTGGGGCACATCGATACAAAGCGTTATATTTGGATATTTTGTTTTCAGTCCGAGAACGCAGAGAGCCGCCAGCATATCAAAACCCAGGGCGCCACCGTTTCTGAAAACAGTGACGCCCGCATGAATGAGTTCTTCAATTTTTGCGTTAAGACTCGAAAGAATCCGTCTGCGTTCTGCTGAGGACAACGTTCTGTGTCCCGTAAAGCAGCAAGCGGACATTATTCGTCTCCTTCTTCCTCGTCAAACTCAATTTCGATTTTTTCATTACAATTCGGGCAGATGAGAAGCTCATCATTTAACATATCTTCATCAAAATACACCTTTTCATTGCAGGAAGGACATTCCACTTCGTAAAAATCTAAATCCTCGTCCTCGTCAAAAAAATCGTCCTCATCATCGTAATCTTCGTCATAGATGTCTTCACAGATGTCGTCTAAGCAATCCTCCACGTCATCCATGCAATCTTCTAAATCTTCGATTCTTTCAGAGCTGTCTAAAACCTCTTCATCGATTTCTTCAACAGTTGCTGCCATTTCTTCCAGCACTTCAATGATCTTTAAAAGCAATTTCCCTTCGTTTTTCGCGTCGTCAATTTTCATACCTTCTGCCAACCCTCTCAGGTAAGCTACTTGTTCTGCAAGATATGCCATGTTGCTTTACCGGGCAAATAGGTTTGCCCTCTCCTTTCCGAGATTCTGTTATTTTAGTATGTCTTATACACGTTCCATGTATTCACCGGTTCTGGTGTCTACACGAATCATATCATCCTGGTTGATGAACAGGGGCACGTTGATCTGTGCACCGGTTTCCAGTGTTGCGGGTTTGGTTGCACCTGTGGAGGTGTCACCTTTAAAGCCGGGTTCGGTCTCTGTAACTTTGAGTTCAACAAAGGTGGGGGGTTCAACGCCGAACACGCTTCCTTTGTAAGAGAGAATGGTAACGTTCATGTTCTCTGTAACAAACTTTAATGCGTCACCGAGCTGATCTGCGCCCAAAGGCATCATATCAAATGTTTCATTGTCCATGAAATAATAAAGATCGCCGTCGTTATAAGAATACGCCATGCTCTTTCTTTCAATATGTGCTTTCGGCATTTTTTCTGTAGGACGGAACGTTTTTTCTACAACAGCACCTGTGATTACGTTTTTCAGCTTTGTGCGAACAAACGCTGCGCCCTTACCGGGTTTTACATGCTGAAATTCTACAATCTGGTACACGTTTCCTTCCATTTCAAAAGTAACGCCGTTTCTAAAATCTCCTGCTGAAATCATTTATTCTACCTCCATAATGTAAATTCACAATAGTTCTATATTATAGTTTAAATGAAAACGGCAAAAAAAGCAAGTCTATTTTATAAAAAAAAAGCATTTTTTTACAGTTTCATACATTTTTGCACATGTCTTCCGGCATGTATTTTGGTTTTTGCAAAATTCTGTTGACTTTGCAACGTCTATTCTTTATAATGAAAAGTAATGAGACTGCACAAGATTAAATGAAAGAGGTTATGATGTTATGCATACTACGTATGAGATGGAAATTGCTGGTTTAAAACGTTCCCTGCCCTTATGTCCCGTATCTGAGGACCTTTATATTGCGGCATTTATTCTGTTTGGTGATGTTGAAATCACCGTTGAAAGTGCAAAAGCGCTTCTTTCTCGTGCGCCGGAATTTGATATTATGATTACAGCAGAGGCAAAGAGCATTCCTTTGATTCATGAAATGGCGCGTCAGGCAGGCAGAAACAAATACATTATTGCACGAAAGGGTGCAAAGGTCTACATGACCGATACGCTCTCGGTCGATGTCAACTCCATTACCACCGCAAAAATGCAAACCTTGATTATCGACACCGAAGATGCTGAACTCATGAAAGGAAAACGCGTTTTGATTGTTGATGATGTTATCAGTACTGGTGAATCCTTAGCTGCACTGGAAAAGCTCGTTTGTGAGGCTGGAGGAAATATTGTCGGCAAAATGGCTGTGTTGGCTGAAGGAGATGCCGCCAACCGTGACGATATTATTTATTTAAAGAAACTTCCGTTATTCCACAATGATGGGACCATAATAGAATGAGATACGAAAAAATGGGGATGCAACGTTCAATTGTTGCATCCCCGTTTTTTGTGCCATTTTTTTATTGCATGGATAAACCATTTTCTAATAGCTTTGTTAATAGTCTGATTGCACCGTTTATATCGTTTTTGTCCACCATTTCCGAGGGCGTATGGATATAACGCGTTGGGATAGAAATGCAGCCAGAGGGTACACCGCCGTTTGACACATGGATTGCACCCGTGTCCGTTCCGCCATTTTCCAAAACCTCCATCTGGTAGGGAATGTTTTCTGCCTCACAAATTTCTTTCATCCGGTTTTTGATATAGGGGTGACATAAAACAGAATTGTCTTTTACCTTGATTGCCGCACCCTTGCCAAGAGAAACTGCCATTTTTTGCTTACCCGGCAAATCTCCTGTTCTGGTCACGTCTACGGCTACCGCAAAATCGGGCGCCACGTTATATGCCGCAGCTTTTGCGCCGCGAAGTCCTAACTCCTCCGACACCGTGAATACAAAATACAAGTCATTGGGGTGATTTTTTAGCTGTTTCATCGTTTCAAGCAAAACATAGCAACCAACCCGGTCATCCAGCGCCTTTGATACAACGCGGTCACCCACTTCTTCAAATGATCCCTCAAAGCAGGCAACATCACCAACGGATACCTTTTTTTCCGCCTCCTCGCGGCTGTTTGCACCGATGTCAATGTACAAATCCGAAAGCTTTGGCTCTTTGTTGTCGTTCATCTCTTTATAAACCACGCCACAGGTGCCGTTCAAAAAGCGAACACGCTGAGAAATGGCACTTAAAATCATAAGGCCACCGAGATTAGAAAACCGCAAGAGGCCATTTTCTTCAATGAATGTGACAACAATACCAATTTCGTCCATGTGGGCGTCCAACATAACGCGGGGACCCGCACCTTTTATATGACAAATTAAGTTTCCTGCCTTATCTGTATATATCTCATCCGAGAACTTTTCTATCTCGCGGGAAATTACGCTGCGGACAGTTTCTTCATTTCCAGACGGACCTGCCGCCTGCGTCAAGAGTTTTAAAAGTTTCATACGATGATACCCTCCCGTAAAAATATGCTAACCAAACGTTTTACCGCCTCGTAATCGCTTTTAGAAATCACCGATGAGGGTGAATGAATATAGCGTGCCGGTACGGAAATCGCTGCAGTTTTCACACCACCTGCAGATACATGGATAATACCCGCATCGTTTCCGCCCGTGGCAGTTTTTTTATACTGTACAGGAATATCGTGCTTTTTCGCCGTATCGCAAAGAGCGGAAGTAAGCGTCTTATCATAATACGTACTCCGGTCTATAATAGAAAGGACTGCACCTTTGCCAGCCTTTGTGGAATAGTCCTTTTCCTCCGTGCCATACACGTCAGAGCAGGTTGTCCCCTCCAACACAATCGCAATATCGGGGCAAATCCGATTTGCCGCAACCCGCGCACCTCTTAGCCCCACCTCTTCCTGCACCGTAAATACCAAATACAAGTCAAAGGGGTATCTTATGTCTTGCTGCGCCAGTTCGAGTAAAATTGCGCACCCAACTCGGTCATCCAACGCCTTTGCTTTTATATAGCCGTCTCCAAATGTAACGTATTCTGAGTCAAATACACAGTAGTCGCCCAAAGCAACAACACGTTCTGCGTCTTCTTTGTCCTTTGCGCCAATGTCTATATAAAGGTCTGTTTCCTTCGGCACTGCTTCGCGCTCCGCTTTTTTTTGCAGGTGGATTGCCTTTGCACCAATTACGCCCGAAACGCCGTTTTTTCCGATGCGCACTTTTTTAGAAATCATAACACGCGGGTCAATGCCGCCCACGCTTTTAAATCTTATAAAACCACTTTCTTCAATTTTGCTCACAATAAGTCCAACCTCATCCATATGCGCTGCCAGCATGACTGTTTTTGTGCTGTTTCCAGATGCATTTATTTTACAAATTAGGTTTCCAATGCTGTCTGCAATTATTTCATCGCAATGGTCTTGGAGGCGGTCTAGAATAAATTCCCGAACCTTAGTTTCATCTCCCGATACGCCGGGAAGCGCGGTTAATTCTTTAAGATACATGCTTTATATTCCTCCGCATTTAAAGTAAGGAGTGTTTCTGCGAGCAAATCTCCCGTGGCAGTTACATCGTGCATAGAAAGGGTTTCCACCGTGGTATGCATATACCTGAGGGGAATGGATAATAAAAGTGTGGCAACGCCTGCATGCGACACCTGCACCGCCCATGCATCCGTTCCCGTATCGCCGCCGTCTACGTCAATAGAAAAGGATATTTCTTTTTCCTCTGCCACGCGTTTTGCCAAGGCGGAAAGTTTTGGATGAATATTGGGACCCAAACTTAAAATCGTTCCGCTGCCAGGCGTAAAGACACTGTCCGTTCCACTGTCGGGGGTATTGCCGTGACATACATCCACCACCATGGCAACCACGGGGTTTACGCTGTGTGCACCCATCATAGCACCGCGAAGTCCGACCTCCTCCTGTACGGCACAAAGCACTGCTAAGTGAAAGGGAAGCTTTTTCCCTTTTAAGCGGGACAGGCAGTGCAAAAGAGACACAATGCCCGCTCTGTCATCGAAATATTTTCCACTCACACATGCGTTTTCTAAAGACACTGCAGCCGTCTTAAAATATACCATGTCACCAACGGATACTCGTTTTTTTGCCTCTTCCGCGCACATGCCGATGTCAATCGCCATATCTTCGATTTTCGGCGCTTTGCCCGCATCCTCTTTTGCCTGCAAATGGGGCGGTTTTGCGCCGACGACGCCAAACAACTCCTCTTTTCCGCAAACGATTACCTCCGCTGCGGGCAGTATTCTCGGGTCAATGCCGCCAATGGGGACAAAGGTCAAAAAACCGCGGTCCGTAATTTCTTTTACCATCAGACCAATACCGTCCATATGTGCCTCTATCATTACGGTGGACGCGTCCTGATTTTCTGCGTAAATCCAACCTACCACGTTACCGCTGCGGTCGGTTTTCACCGAATCGCAATATTCTTTTAAAAGCGTTTCAATGTGTGGCGAAACAGTATATTCAAATCCCGAAATTCCGCCCAGATCTGAAAGCTGTTTTAAAAGGTCTGTCATAACTGATTTACCAACTCCTTAAACAGGTTGCCCCGTTCTTCAAAATTATTGAAAATATCAAAGCTTGTGCTGGCACTGGACAGCAGCACCACGTCACCCGCACACGCCGCATTTTTTGCACGGCGCACAGCGTTTTCATAGTCCGTCTCAAAATAAACAGGTACGGTTTTACCCGTTTTCTCCATCGCGGATTTCACGGCATTATAAATCACCTGCGAGGTTGCGCCAACTAATATCAGCGTTTTCACATGGTTAACAATCGGCTCTCCGATTTCGTCATACGGAATGCCCTTGTCTTTTCCGCCGGCAATCAATACCACCGGCTCTGTGAACACGTTCAGCGTGTTAATCGTTCTGTTGGGCGAGGAATCAATGGAACTGTTGTAGTATCGCACGCCGTCTAACGTGCGCACCAGTTCGATTCTGTGCGCAACGCCGCCAAAAGTTTTTGCTACTTCGTTTATCACATCTTTCGGCACCAACCCGTGCACTGCGCCGATGGCCGCCATATAGTTTTC
>JAZNIA010000002.1:0-2655 GCA_045577195.1 Congzhengia sp. | reverse complement strand
AAAGACAAAAGAATGAAAAATCCAAATAACAGAGGTGTAAACATTCCTAAAACCATTTCTGCACCAAGACTATATGTATCTGCCAATTCTCCCAAATAATTCAGCAAAGGGTCAAAAAGAAAAAAAGCAAGAACAACAATTATATTTGTTAAAATTAGTTTTTTCATACTGCACTTCCTTTCGACAATATTCGACATATCCTTATAGTTCGTGTCAAGTTAGGACCAAAAATTACTGAAAACTTATCATTTTTGTTCCTTTGTATTTTAATGTTCCTTTTTGATCAATCTGATAGTTACCATATGAAAATTCCGAAACATCAAATGAAAGTTTTTTATCGTTCACATCAAAGACAACGATATAACGCTCTTGTTGAAATGTTCCATGATATTTAGAAACCATATCTGGCTTATACTTGTCAACCACTTTTGCTTTAACGGTTTGAACAGATGCATATCTACTGATCATAATTTTTCTAATAATCAAAATCCAATTCACAAAAATGAGAATTGCTACAATCGCATGAATAACATTAGGCATACTGTCACCTCTCAAAAGCATTGTCGTTGCTGACTTTTCACATTTCACTCCTACGGTCATACGTTCCTAGAATTCGTGCGCCATTTAGATACAAGAAATCATTTCACCAGGAGCAAAAATCTTTGCTTGCAAGGAGATTTTTGCAACGCCGTCAATTGACACAGCGGTCTAAGACTGCAAAAGCCAACGGCTTTTAGGGATTTTGTATAACAAAATTCCGTATGTGTCAATTATACCACATGTTTTCCCAAAAATCAAACATTTGTTCTGTTTTTACAAACATTTTTACAAAAACTGCTTGCTTGACAAGCCGCAAAAAACCCTGATATAATAATCATGAAACTCACATAATACATATATCATAATCTATTTTGAAAAAGGACAGTTTCTATGAACAAAAGCACGGGCAAGCATGATAGCCACATGACTGAAACGCCGATTCCCAAGCTGATTTTGACGCTTGCGTTCCCTACCGTAATCAGTATGATGGTAACAAATGTATATAATATGGCAGACGCATTTTTTGTCAGCCGTTTGGGCACGAGTGCCAGCGGCGCGGTTGGAATCACCGCAACGCTGTCGCTGATTCTGCTCACAACGGGACTAACCTTCGGGCACGGCGCAGGGAGCTTAATTAGCCGTGCACTGGGCAGTCAAAACAGCGCCAAAGCCGACCGCTACACGGCAACCGCATTCTTTTCTGCGCTGGTTGTTGGTGTTTTCCTTTCCATGCTGGGCATTTTGTTTTTGACGCCACTGATGTCTTTTCTGGGCAGCACAGAGACTATTTTGCCCTACG
Source organism: Congzhengia sp. (assembly GCA_045577195.1). GTDB lineage: Bacteria > Bacillota > Clostridia > UBA1381 > UBA9506 > Congzhengia. The sequence continues at coordinate 1,316 of JAZNIA010000002.1, read as the reverse complement.
CCCGTACCTACGGATTTTATATCCTCCTCGCCGCACCTTTTACGGTGTCCGGTTTTGTGATGAACAACATCATGCGCTACGAAGGAAAAGCCCGTCTTGCTATGATTGGGCTGACAACGGGCGCTATTTTAAACATTTTGCTTGACCCGATTTTTATTTTCGGGCTTAGGCTCGGCATACATGGCGCGGGTCTGAGCACTGCGCTGAGTCAGGTCATCAGTTTCGGGATTTTGCTTTTTTTGTACCGTTCCGGCAGAACCAGATGCCGTATTTCCATTCGTTTTTTTGATTTCTCCGTGTTATATCCCATTATCAAGAACGGACTCCCCACCCTCGCCCGCCAGGGCATGAACTGCGTGTCTGCCATGCTTTTAAACCGCTGCGCGCAATTTTACGGCGACGCGGCTTTGGCGGCAATCAGCATTGTAAACCAGATTTTGAGCTTTATTCTCTCTGTCATGATTGGAATCGGGCAGGGGTATCAGCCCGTTGCAGGTTTTAACTTCGGTGCAGGGCGAAAGGACCGTGTGCGTCACGGGTTTTATTTTACCTTTTTCCTCGGAGAGTGCGTGCTGCTGGGATTATCTTTCCTGTTTTTCTTTGGCGCAAAACCAATCATCACCGCTTTTCGAAACGACCCTGCCGTGGTTCAAATTGGTGTGCTGATGCTGAAAATCCAATGTATTTCTCTGATTTGTCAGCCATACATCACCTGCGCAAACATGATGTTTCAAAGCGTTGGAAAAACCGGGCGCGCAACGTTTCTGGCAACGACGCGAAATGGCATTTTCCTGATTCCGCTTCTGGTGAGTCTGCCCCGCATTTGGGGTCTTACCGGAATCCTGCTTTGCCAGCCTGTGGCAGATATTTTCTCCCTGATTACCGCGTTTCCAATGGTGTTTCATTTTTTTAAATTTACAAAGAAAAGCAGCGATGCATAAACTTTGCATCGCTGCTTTTTTACTGTCAAGGCAGTTTTTTCTACAAATATGTTAAAATCGCCGGACGGATTTTCTTTGCAACGAAAGACGCCAGTGCGCACGAAAGCAGATCCGCAGGCAAAAATACCAAAACACCTGTCACAAGCAGTGTTTGGAGCGAGATGTCCTGTCCAAGATAAAACCGGCTGATGATAAAAAGGTACACCGCGCCAAAGACGTAAATTACCAAAAGTCCCGCTGTTCCCGCCCAAAACAGCCTTTTGCCGCTTGTAAAGCTTTTTTCCGAAAGCGTACCCGTTAAATATGCGCCAAACACCATGCCGAGCAAATATCCAAACGTCGGGTGCAGCATATACATCAGTCCTCCGCCCTGCG
>JAZNIA010000001.1:0-2687 GCA_045577195.1 Congzhengia sp. | reverse complement strand
AGCTACGGAGAAGTATTTTTTGCCCTGTTCGATGCATTCTTTTTTATATCTACCTGCAACGGTGTGCTGGAAGCGGGTGGGGTTGGTGGAGTTACCTGTGATGGAAACGTCAACGCCCTCTAAGTGCATGATTGCAACGCCTTCGCGCACGTCGTCCGCACCGTAGCAACGAACCTTTGCTCTTTCGCCGTTGGAGTAAGCGGTTTCTTTGACAACCTTTACTTCACCGGTATAGTAATCAAACTGAGTCTGAACATATGTAAAGCCGTTGATTCTGGAGATAATCTGCGCAGCGTCTTTACCGAGACCGTTTAAAATAACTCTTAAATCTTCTTTTCTTGCTTTGTTTGCGCTGCGAGCCAAGCCGATTGCGCCCTCTGCAGCCGCAAAGGACTCATGACCTGCTAAGAATGCAAAGCACTTTGTTTCTTCGCGCAGGAGCATTGCGCCAAGGTTACCGTGGCCGATACCAACTTTTCTGTCATCCGCAACGGAGCCGGGGATGCAGAAAGACTGCAGACCAACACCGATTTTTTCAGCTGCGTCTGCTGCTTTTGTGCAGCCGTCCTTAATTGCGATTGCTGCGCCAACGATATATGCCCAGCATGCGTTTTCAAAACAGATGGGCTGAATGCTCTTTACAAGATTATATACATCGATACCCTTATCATCACAGATTTTCTTTGCTTCTTCAAGGGAAGAAATGCCATGCTTTGCAAGCTCTGCGTTAATCTGGTCGATTCTTCTTTCATAACTTTCAAATAATGCCATTTGTTTTTACCTCCCTCAATTATTCATGACGCGGATCGATGAGTTTTGCTGCATCGTCCACTCTGCCGTACTGACCGCTTGCTTTCTCTAACGCTTCGTTTGCATCCATGCCTTTTGCGATCATTTCCATCATTCTGCCCAGATGAACGAACTTATAGCCAATGATTTCGCCGTTGTCATCTACAGCAATCTTTGTGATATAGCCTTCAGCCAGCTCTAAGTATCTGGGGCCCTTTTCTAAGGTTGCATAGGTTGTACCAACCTGAGAACGAAGACCTTTGCCGAGATCCTCTAAGCCTGCGCCGATGGGCAAACCGTCTTCCGAGAACGCGGTCTGTGTACGACCGTAAACTATCTGGAGGAACAGCTCTCTCATTGCAGTGTTGATTGCGTCACAAACGAGGTCTGTGTTTAACGCTTCTAAAATGGTTTTACCAACTAAAATTTCGGAAGCCATTGCTGCGGAATGGGTCATGCCGGAGCAACCAACGGTTTCAACCAGCGCTTCCTGAATGATACCTTCTTTTACGTTTAAGGTAAGCTTACAGGTTCCCTGCTGGGGTGCGCACCAACCGATACCGTGTGTTAAACCGGAAATATCTTTTACTTCCTTTGCCTGCGTCCATTTTCCTTCCTGCGGAATGGGTGCAGGGCCATGATATGCGCCTTTGGTTAAGGGACACATATGTTCTACTTCTGCTGAATATTTCATGACATATTTGCTCCTTTCAGAATTGATTTATGATACATAATGTCATACTTTATAGATTTTACCATGAGTAAAAATGCTTGTGAGCTGCGGCATTTTTACGAAGCCGTCAATAACGCAGGATGTACGCAAGTACATCAGGCGACGAAGTCGCAAAGACTTGCTCCGCAAGGCTCACTGCGCTTATTATATCACAATGAGAAAAATTTGTCAATTTTTTTGAAAGGAAGAACAAATAAATTTAAAAAAGGAGCATTTTTCTCTGATTTTCCTATTGACAAACGGGCAAAAGTGGTGTAGAATAAAACAGGTGTTTAGGTTTAGAACTTTACACCAAACCGTTTTGAGGTGTGAAACATGGGAAAAGATTTTGAAACGGCGGTGCTTTTAGACTTTTACGGCGACTTGCTCACCGAAAAGCAGGCGCGCGCCTTAGAGCTTTATTATAACGAGGACCTATCGCTTGCCGAAATTGCAGAACCTTTGGGTATCAGCCGTCAGGGTGTGCGGGATTCGATTAAACGCGGCGAAAAGCAGCTTTACGAATTTGAAAACACGCTGGGGCTTGCCAAACGGTTTAAGGACGTGAAGGCGGACATTGTTGAGATTTCAAACATGTTTGACGAAATGCAGCACTATGTCAAGACATACATTCATTCCGACAAACTTTCCGCCGCGGTTGAGAAAATTGGAAAGCGTCTTTTAACCATCACCGAAAAACTTTAAACAAAACGGAAAGGAGCGCTTGATTACATGGCATTTGAGAACTTATCAGAAAAGCTCGGTGCAGCTTTAAAAAAGCTGAAGGGCAAAGGCATGGTTACAGAAAAAGACATCAAAGAATCCATGCGCGAAATTAAGCTGGCGCTTCTGGAAGCCGACGTAAACTATAAGGTTGTAAAAGAATTTATTGCAAACGTGTCTGAGCGTTGTGTGGGCGCTGATGTTTTAGAAAGCCTCACGCCCGGTCAGCAAATCATAAAAATCGTAAACGATGAGCTTGCAAAACTCATGGGTAGTGAAAACTCCCGCATTGAGTTTGGCAAAAAAATGCCCACCGTTGTTTTGATGGCAGGTCTGCAGGGTGCCGGTAAAACCACCTTCTGCGCCAAGCTTGCCGGATTTATGAGAAAGAAGCACAACAAGCGTCCCTTGCTTGTTGCCTGCGATATTTACCGTCCTGCTGCCGTAAAGCAGCTGGAGGTTG